>JAQBHE010000391.1:0-20665 GCA_032128015.1 Holophagae bacterium | reverse complement strand
GTCGATGCGGTTCGAGTTGCGCACGGTTCCGGTGCCGGCGCCCCGGGGCGCCGTCGAGGTGCGCCACTAATACAACCCGGAGCGTCGTTCCGCGGTGCAGATCGTGCCGGCCCTCATCGGCGTCATCTTGACGCTCACGATGGTGCTGTTTACCGCCGTCGCCGTCGTGCGTGAGCGCGAGCGCGGCAACCTCGAGCTGTTGATCACCACCCCGGTCAAGACCCCCGAGCTGATGGCTGGCAAGCTCGCGCCGTACGTCGTGATCGGCCTCATCCAGACCACCGTGGTGCTGCTGGTGGGACGGGCGGTGTTCCGGGTGCCGGTACGCGGCAGCTACCTCGACCTCTACCTTGGGGCGCTGGTGTTCATCAGCGCCACTCTGTGTCTGGGGCTCTTGATCTCGACCCTCAGCCAGACCCAGTTTCAGGCGTTCCAGCTGTCGTTTTTCACCTTTCTGCCCCAGATCCTGCTCTCCGGGTTCATGTTCCCGTTCGATGCCATGCCTTGGCCAGCGCAGTGGCTGGGCGAGGTGCTGCCGCTCACCCATTTCCTGCGCATCGTCCGCGGCATCCTGCTCCGCGGCGCGTCGCTCGCGGAGCTCCAACGCGACATCTGGCCGCTGATCGCGTTCGCGGCGATCGCCCTCAGCCTAGCGCTGTTGCGCTTCCGCAAGCGTCTCGACTGACCGTCGCGGTTCGTCGACCTGGCTATTACCGCAGGTCGCTCAGGCGCACTTGCACAGCGCGACCAGGAAACCCATCACCGCGTCGGTGAACTGAGACGAGTAGGCCGGGTTCAGCAGGGTGGTCATGTGGTCCCCACCATCGATGATTCTGACCTCGAGGTTCTTCATCACCGGCGCCATCGCGTCGACCCCGGCCTTGAGCGGGTCGCGCGAGCCGATGATCGCGATCGTCGGCACTTCGTTGCGCCGCAGCTGGAGCTCGTTGACCGTGAGCTGACCCATGCCCCGGATCACTGCTGCCAGCGCTTGCTGGTCGTTCGATCCGATCACCATGGCGTTGGCCGCCGCGATCGCTTCCGGGGTCATCGGCGGCTGGTCGGCGGGGGTGAGGGCGCGGATCAGCGGCCCGATCCCTTCGCCGCGTTCGAGCGATTCCGCGAGCTCGTTCATTCCCGGAGCGGGCTCGCCATCGGGTGACCAGCCGGCGGCGCCGACGGTCGCCGAGAGCATCCGCTCGGGGTGGGTGGCGAGCATGCGCATGGTCAGGAAGCCACCCATCGAGTAGCCACCGATGTGCGCCTTCTCGATCTTCAGGTGGTCGAGCAGACGGATCACGTCGTCGATCATCTTGTCGCCGTAGGCCGCCGGGTCGTGGGGCTTACCGCTCTTGCCGTGGCCGCGGGCGTCGATCGCAATCACCTGGAACGCCTCGGCGAGCTTGTCGAAGATCCCGGGCATCACCCAGTTCATCTCGGCGCTGGCGGTGAAGCCGTGGATCAACACCATCGGCTCGCCTTGGCCCTTGGTGATGTAACGGATCGAGACGCCGTCGGAGTCGAAGAAGGCCTCGGTGGCGTCGGTGGTCTCGGTGGCATTGCCGGCGCCGGCGGTGAGCAGCAGGGCGAGAGAAGTCAGCGTCGCGAACTTGCGCATCGGGTTCTCCTGGCGGTGGTCGATGAAGATGGGAGGGATGGGAGGCCGAAGAATAGCGCGGCCGCCCCGGCTACGAACGCCGGGCGTCGGGAATCGCGAGCGCCTGCTAGATTGACGGTGCCGGTCCGACATCATGATCCCGCTCGTTCTCCTCCGCTACCGCCAATCGTCGCTCTTCTGCGCCGCTTCTCTGCTCCTCGCGATGGGAGGTGCGGCGCTCGCCGCGCCGCCGGTCGCCACCGCATCCGAGCCTGTCGCGCGCGACGCCTCCGTCCCCGAAGCCGAGCGCTACTGGCCGCAGTGGCGGGGTCCGCTCGCGACCGGTGTCGCACCCCATGCCGATCCGCCGATTGCGTGGAGCGAGGACCGCAACCTGCGCTGGAAGGTCGAGCTTCCAGGCAAGGGTCACTCGTCGCCGGTGGTGTGGGGTAACCGGGTGTTCGTCACCGGCGCGCGGCCCGTGGGGCCGGCCCTGCCGCCGCGCTTCGATGACGCGCCCGGGGTCCACGACAGCGTGCCGGTGACCCGCGAGCACGAGTTCCTCGCCCTGGCGGTCGACCGTGGCTCTGGCAAGGTGGTCTGGGAGCGGGTGCTGCGACGCGTGGTGCCCCACGAAGGCGGTCATGTCACCGGCAGCCTGGCGTCGAGCTCGCCAGCGACCGACGGAGAACGGGTTTACGTGTTCTTCGGCTCGCGCGGCCTCTACGCGCTCGACTTCGACGGCGTGGTGGTTTGGCACAGCGACCTCGGCCAGATGTCGACCCTTCACGCCCACGGCGAGGGCAGCTCGCCGGTGCTCTTCGGCGATACCTTGGTCGTCAACTGGGATCACGAGGGCCAGTCGTTCGTGGTGGCCCTCGACAAGCGCACCGGCAAGGAGCGCTGGCGCGCCCTGCGCGACGAGGTGACGTCATGGGCGAGTCCGATCGTAGTGATGGTGTCGGGCCGGCCCCAGCTGGTCGTCAGCGGCACCAAGCGCGTGCGCGGCTACGATCTCGCGACCGGCCGGGTGATCTGGGAGTGCGGCGGACTGTCGTCGAACGTGGTCGCAACACCGGTGGCCGGCGGCGGTCTGGTATTCGCCGGGAGCAGTTACGACACCACGAGACTCATGGCGATCCGCCTCGAGGGCGCGCGCGGCGACATCACCGGCACTCCCCAGGTGGTGTGGTCGCGCGAGCGGGGCACTCCCTACGTGCCGTCACCGCTGCTCTACGAAGGCTCGCTCTACTTCCTGCGTCACTACCAGGGCATCATGACCCGAGTCGTGGCGGCGACCGGCGACGAGCCCAACGGCCCCTTCCGGCTTCCGGGTCTGCGCGAGATCTACGCGTCGCCGGTGGCGGCCGCCGGCCGCATCTACGTCTCCGACCGCAGCGGTTCGACGCTGGTGATCACCACCGATGTCGAGCCCAAAGTGGTGGCGGTCAACGAGCTCGACGATTCGTTCAGCGCATCGGCGGCGCTGGCGGGCCGGGAACTCTTCTTGAAGGGTGAGCGTTACTTGTACAGCCTGGCGGGGTCCGGTGCGAACGAGTCGCCAACGCCGACCATCGGCAAGAACTGACCCTGCAATCGACCGCGGCCTGACCAAGGTGGCTGACCAGGTGGCTCAACCGAAGAGCGCAACGAGGGGAAGCTGGAGGCCGAGCAGGAGTGGCGTTGCCAGGACGTCGCTACGTTCAACGGACAGCTCGAGCGGAGGACCGAAGCCCTCATCGGTTCGCCGATACGCTTTGACCGTTGCGAGCTCCGGGTCTACCACCCAATACTCCAGCACGCCGAAACGGTCGTAGAGCTTGCGCTTGACCACCTCGTCGACCCGGCGAGTGGAGGGCGAGACCACCTCGACGACGAGGTCCGGCGCCGCTTCGATGCCGCGCTCGCTGACGATCCCGGCGCGAGCCATCGACACGAAGAGCAGGTCCGGCTCGGCGACATCGACCGCGGAAAGAACCACGTCGACGGGGGCGAAGAAGACTTCACCCAGTCCCCCTGAGACGGCTGCGGCTTGCACAGCCTCGAACAGCCGTCGCAACACGCGTTGGTGACGGGTCGAAGGCGCAGGCGTCACCAAGTGCTCCCCATCGATCAATTCGTGACGCCGCCCGTCCACCGGCAGCGACTGGAGGTCTTCGTAGGTGAGCTTGACGGCGGCCGGCACGGGCATGGCGGCTCGGATCGTACCACCCCGCGTCCACGACTCTGCCACCCGCGCGCCGGCGGGCGGGAGCGTCTCTTGTCGAAAAAACTCCCAAAGCCGGAGCGGCCTCGCCCTCGGTCTGAAGCTGCTGTTCATCCGCGGGCGGGCAGCGCGATCGCTGTACCTCGATCATCTGGTCTTCTCGCTCCACGACCAGAGTGCGCTGTTCTCGGTGGTCACCGCGCCACTACGAGTGCCCAAGGGTCTGCGCCGGACCGCCATGGGTCACTCGCCACGGAGGACGGTCGCTGGCGACCCCGCGACCGCGCTCCGTGCCGGAAGCAGTAGCGCTGGCAAAGCGGCCAGCAGGAGCAACCCGGTCACCGCTGCCATGGTCAGCGGGTCGACGGGGGTCACCTGAAAGAGCAGGCCTTCCAGGAGACGATTGAGCATCGTGGAACCGATGAGACCGGCGATCAGGCCGAGGCCAACCAGTCGGAGTCCCTGCCACGCAACCATGCGCTGGATGTCGCCCGGTGTCGCGCCCAGGGCGCCTCGCAGCCCGAGCTCGGCGCGCCGCTGGGTCACCGAGAACGAGAGGGTGGCGAGCAGGCCAAGGAGCGCGATGCCGAGTGCCAGCGCCGCGAACAGGCTGGCGAGCCAGGCATTGGCGTGGGGCCGACCGAGCCAAAGCTGGTCTGGCTCGCGAAACGTTCGGACGTTGGCGAGGGGTATTGTGGCGTCGACGGCGGCAAGGGTGCGCTGCACCGACTCGATGTCGAGAAAGACAGCCGAGCGTGCCCGCAACACGTAGCCGTAGGCAGCGGCGCGCAGCGACGGCACGTAGACCACCGGATAGAGCTCGCGCTCCGGTCCGGCATGTCGAACGTTGCCGACCACGCCGACAATGCGCACCTCCTCGAGGCCGATGCTGGTGAGGCCGATCGTCTGCTCGAGGGCGTCGCCCCGCGGAAAGTAGCGCTCGGCAAACAGCCGGTTGACCACCGCCACTCGCGCCGACTCGCCGACATCCTGGTTTTCGATCGTGCGCCCTTCCAGGAGCGGCACCCCCATGGTCTCGAAGAAGTCGTCGCTCACCGAGCGATAGGCCACGGAGAGCGCGTCGGTGTCGGCGGCGAGGCCGGCCGGCAACCGCAGTCGAGTGGCGGTGTTGACGGTGGTCATCGGCAACGAGGTCGATAGCGCGACCGATTGGAGCTCTGGCAGCCGCTGGAGGTGCGCTCGCGCTTCGCGATGGAAGCGTTCTCGGCTCTCGGGCTCGGCGTAGCTCTGGGAAGGAAGGGAGACCTCGAAGGTGAGCAGCCGTTCGGTGTCGAATCCGAGGTCGACTTCGAGCAACTGCCGGAAACTCCGTACCAGCAACCCGGCCCCGACCAGGAGCACCACCGCCAGCCCGACCTGGAGCACCACCAACGTCGGAGTGAGACGGCTGCCACCCGCGCCGCCAAGACCGGCGCTGGCTCCGCCGAACGCCCGAGTCAGGGTTCGGTCGGTGGCACGCACTCCGGGAAGGGTTCCGAATACCAGAATGGTCAGGACGGTGACGGCAAGAGTGAACAGCAGCACCGGTCCGTCGATCCCGATCCACTCGAGGCGGGGCACAAAGCTCGGAGTCAGTGTTTGGAGGAAGCGGACGCCGGCTGCTGCCAAGGCCAGACCGAGGACTGCTCCAGCGCCGGCGAGCAGTGCGCTCTCCACGAACAGCCAAAGCATGAGCTGCTTTCGCCCGGCGCCCAGCGCCAGACGCAGTCCGATCTCGCGTCTGCGGTTCCGGTTGCGAGCGAGCAACAAGTTCGCGACGTTGGCGCAGGCTCCGAGCAGCAAGAGGCCCACCGCACCGAGCAACACCCACAGCGCCAGCCGCACCGACTCTCGCTGGCGCTCTCCGACCCGCAGCAGGGTCACTCCGAGCTCCCGCTGTTCATCGATACTGGCTCCCTGGCTTGGGGGCATCGACGCGACGATTGCCGACAGTGCGGTCGCGGCCTCCTCGAAAGTACGGGGGATGCGGGCGAAGGGGAATAGGAACAGCGCTTCGCGTGCGCCGACGCTGGTCGGTGGCGTGTGCGGCACCAGCACCTCGACCGGGGAGAACGGCGACAGGAAATCCTGCGGCAGCACCCCGACGATTCGGAAGCTGTCGCCGAGGGCGCGGCGCGGGCCGAATGAAGCGCTCCAGAGCATCCGCACCTCTCGTCCGATAACGTCAGGCGAGCCGCCGAATCGACTGTGCCAGAGGGCATGGGAGATGAGGGCAACGCCGTTGTTCTCGGCGTGATCTTCGTCCCGGTCGAACTGCCGACCAAGCGCAGGGGTGACGCCGAGCATCGGCAGCAACCCCGGACTCACCGCGGCGCCCGCGATTCGAGTAGCGCCTTCGTCGACCACCAGATCGAAGCTCAGCATGTCGAAGACCTCGATCTTGGTCTCCGGGCCGGCGCGTTCGCGGAGCATGTCGATTTGGTCTCGAGACATCGGTGCGTTGGCGACCGCTGGGCTGCGCTGGCGCAGTCCGACCACTTGCTCCGGGCGCTCGTACGGCATCGGCCGCAGCAGTACGGCGCGCACGACGCTGAACACCGCGGCGTTGGCGCCGATCCCGAGCCCGAGGAGGGCGACCACGGTGGCCGTGAAGCCGGGGGCTCGGAAGAGGGAGCGAAGGACGTGGGCGAGCATCTGAAGCCTAGCGGGCTCCGGGCGTTTCGCCCTCCCCAGCGAGACGGGCTCCTGGGAGCCCGTTGAGAGTCTCGAACCCCGCCATCGAGCCCTTGACCTGCGAGATCAAGTTCTGGGGTTCAAGACGTCTAGGGAGACGCGACGCGGGTCCCTCCTTCGATCCGGGAGGGTCGCAGGAAGTTCCCGCGCGACCGGTCGCGCGGTCCATGGGGAGCGGTGTGTGCGCTCCCGCCGGTGGTCGCCGCGCCGTTTTCCTTACTTGGGCTGCGGCACCATGCGCAGGTAGGGCACGGGCGCATCCCAGCCGTCCGGATACTTCTCGCGCGCCGCCTCGTCGGACACCGACGGCAGGATCACGACTTTGTCGCCTTGCTGCCAGTTGGCAGGCGTCGCCACCTGCTTGGCGGCGGTCAGCTGGCAGGAGTCGAGGAGCCGCAGGATCTCGACGAAGTTGCGTCCGGTGCTCATCGGATAGGTCAAGGTCGCCTTGATCTTCTTGTCGGGGCCGATGATGAAGACCGAGCGGGCGGTGGCGTTGTCGGCGGGCGTCCGCCCCTGCGCGCTGTCGCCGGCATCGCCCGGCAGCATGTCGTAGAGCTTGACGACCTCGAGCGTGGGGTCGCCGATCAACGGGTAGTTGAGCGCGTGGCCGCCGACTTTCAGGATGTCCTTCGACCAACGATCGTGGTCGGCAACGCCGTCGACGCTGATCCCGATGACCTTGCAGTTGCGCGCCGCGAACTGCGGCTGGAGCCCGGCCACGGCGCCGAGCTCGGTGGTGCACACGGGCGTGAAGTCCTTGGGATGCGAGAACAGGATCGCCCAGCCGTCACCGATCCAGTCGTGGAAGCGGATCGTCCCCTGGGTGGTCTCGGCGGTGAAGTCGGGTGCGGTGTGGTTGATTCTAAGGGTCATGGCATTGGCCTCCGGTTTGGGGTCCCATTGTGCCATGGAAGCACCCGCCCGAGTCTTTGCGACGCCCGAGGTGGTGTCGGGGCTG
This sequence comes from Holophagae bacterium, assembly GCA_032128015.1. Taxonomy (GTDB): domain Bacteria; phylum Acidobacteriota; class Thermoanaerobaculia; order Multivoradales; family Multivoraceae; genus JAQBHE01. The sequence goes on along the minus strand of JAQBHE010000391.1, from coordinate 13,207 downwards.
GCGTCGACGGCCCTCGGAGATTCCTCGCGGATCGGCTACAATCCACCTCCTCAGCTCCCTCTGGAAAGGACGGTTCCCATGCGCGTCGTAGTTCGAACTCTATTTGCTGGGCTCGTGCTGGTGGTCTTGATCGCAGTGCCGGTCGCGGCCGCCGCCAGCAGCACCGCGAACGATCAGACTGCGGTGACCTTCTACGAGCACGTTCTGCCGGTGCTCCAGGATAACTGCCAGACCTGCCACCGTCCGAATGGCGCCAACCTCGGCGGCATGGTCGCGCCGATGTCGTTTGTCACCTATGACGAGACCCGTCCGTGGGCGAAGTCGATCGCGCGCAAGGTCGAGGCGCGGGAGATGCCGCCGTGGCACGCCGCGCCGGCGCAGCATGGGGTGTTCGAGAACGAGCGCACGCTCAGCGATCAGCAGATCGCGACCCTGGTGGGTTGGGCCGCCAACGGCGCCGAAGCCGGCGATTCCGCTGCGGCACCGCCGCCGAAGTCGTTTCCGAGCAGCGACGGCTGGCTGATCGGCGAGCCCGACCTGATCGTCACGATGCCCGAGAAGTACTTCGTCGACGACTCCGTCGAGGATCAGTACATCACCTTCCAGAGCAAGATCACGGACGAAATGCTGTCCGAGCCGCGCTGGGTCAAGGCGGTCGAGTTCCGGCCGGGTAGCTCGGTGGTTCATCACATCATCGCGCCGCCGCTGGGCGGGATCGCTCCGGGCAACGATCCGCGCATCTACAAGGACGGCTACGGCTCGCGGCTCGAGCCAGGCGCCACGGTGAGCTGGCAGATGCACTACCACAAGGAAGCCGGCGCCGGCACCGGGACCTGGGATCAATCGCAGGCAGCGATTCGCTTCTACCCCAAGGGCTACCAGCCGGTCCACGTCGTCCAGAGCGCGCCCATGGGCAACATGTGGTTCGAGATTCCGCCCGGTGATTCGAACTACACCAGCAAGGTGAGCTACACCTTCGATCGCGACTCGAAGATCGTCTCGTTCCTGCCCCATGCCCACCTTCGCGGCAAGTCGGCGAAGTTCGTGGCTCACTATCCCGATGGTCGCGACGAGACCATCCTCGAAGTGCCGAAGTACGACTTCAACTGGCAGACCACCTACCGCTTCCGCGAGGAGAAGGCAGTGCCGGCGGGAACTCGGATCGAGCTGACCATGTCTTGGGACAACTCGGCCGACAATCCCAACAACCCCGATCCGACCGAGACCGTGGTCTACGGCGGACCGACCACCTCCGAGATGATGTTCGGCTTCATGGGCTACACCGACGCCGAGGAGGGCTATGTTCCGGAGAGCGTGGGTGGTTTCGGCGGCGGCCGCGGCGAGGCTGCGAGACAGGATCCGCGCGAGATGCTGCGCCGTGGACTTGGCGTCGACCTCGAGAGTCTGAGCCCCGAGGATCGCGCGCGGTTGCTCAAGAGCTTCGCCGGTCGCGGTCAGGGCCTGCCCTCGGAAGGCAACTAGCGGCGATGCGACTCGGGCTCCGCGGGCGCCGGTCCGCGGAGCCTGACGGCTTGGAGACGGCGTCCGGTGCTCCTGGACCATGAGCAGGTGGGCGGGGAGCTGCGGGGGTTCGTGGTCTCGGTGTCGCGGGGCCCGACCCACACCCTCGCCAAGCCGACCGCCGAGAGCGTGCGGCTGGAGGTTGGTCTCGGCGTCACCGGCGACGCTCATTTCGGGGTGAAGGTGCAGCACCGTTCTCGGGTGGCGCGCGACCCGAATCAACCGAATCTGCGCCAGGTTCACTTGCTCCAGAGCGAGCTTCACGACGAGCTGGCTGGTCGCGGCTTTGCAGTGTCGCCGGGAGTCCTGGGCGAGAACATCACCACCCGCGGTATCGACCTGCTCGGGCTGCCGGCCGGGTCTCGGCTGCGCCTTGGCGACGTGGCGGAAGTGGAAGTGACCGGCCTCCGCAACCCCTGCGCCCAGCTCGACGGTCTCCAGGCCGGTTTGATGGCAGCGACCCTCGATCGTGACCATGAGGGCCGGCTGGTGCGCAAGGCCGGAGTGATGGCGGTCGTGACCTTGGCCGGTGAGGTCCGACCGGGCGACCCCGTCCGGGCGGTGCTCCCGCCGGCGCCCTACCGTTCGCTCGAGCCGGTGTGAGGGTCAAGCACGCGGTGGCGTAAGAACAAACCATGGACGATCGCGAAAGGAGGTTTCTCGGTATGACTTCAAATGAACGCTCTCGGGCGTTGATGGCCTTTGGCTCGCTGTTGTTCTTCTTCGGACTGATCTTCGGGCTGCTGGTGCCAGCAGTGCGCAACCCGCGGATGGGTCTCGCGTCCCATCTCGAAGGAGTGACCAACGGCACCTTCTTGATCGCCGTCGGCGCCATCTGGTCGCGAGTACGGCTCTCGCCGCGTCAGCTCGAAGTGACCTTCTGGCTGCTGCTCTGGGGCACCTACGTCAATGCGTTGTGCATCTTCTTGGGCGGTGTTTTCGGCACCAGCCGGAGCACGCCGATCGCCGGCGCGGGTTTCGAAGGTGCGGCGTGGCAGGAGCAGTTGATCAATGCCGGTCTGACCACGGTCGTGATTGCGATGCTGGTCGGTTGCGGTCTACTGACCTGGGGTCTGTTTCGGCGCGCCGAGGCCTAGCCGGGCGGCTTCTCAGACGTACCGGCCGCCTGGAGAAAAACGATTCAGGCCGACGACGGCGATTGCGATCGCGCCGGTTTGAGCCGCCGGTGGGCCCAGCGAAAGCGCGCGACTTCGAGCAGCATGCGCGGCGGGTCGCGCAGCGGATGGACGCGGCTGATCGGCGAGTTCTCCCAGCGCACCCCGACCTCGGCGATCCGGTAGCCCTGGCGGCGGGCGAGCCACAGCAGTTCGACATCGAAGGCGAAGCCGGGAGTGACCAGGATCGAGAACAACGCCCGGCCGATGTCGCCGTCGAGCAGCTTGAAGCCGCACTGGGTGTCGCCGATGCCGCGCAGCGCCACCAGCCGGAGGATGCGGTTGAAGGCCTTGCCCATCAGCTCTCGGTAAGGACGCTGGCGGCGGGTGATCTCGGAGTCGGCGGTGGCCCGGCTGCCAATCGCGATCTCGGCTTCCGCCATCCGCGTCTCGAGCTTCTCGATCTCCTCGATCGGTGTCGACAGGTCGGCGTCGGAGATCAGGATCCGTGCACCGGTGCTCGCGAGCACGCCCGCGCGCACCGCCGCTCCCTTGCCCTGGTTGTGCGGCAAGCGGAGCAACCGGAGCGCTGGCGCACCGAGTCGGGTCACGATCTCCGAGGTGCGGTCCGAGCTGCCGTCATCGACCACCACGACTTCGGCGGCCAGCCCACGCTGCGCCAGGTAGTCGAGGATCCGATGGAGAGTCGGCGGTAGCCGGTGCTCCTCGTTGAAGCAGGGGATGACGATCGACAGCTCCGGCCGCGAGGAATCGGCGATCGCTGGCACGACGGAGCCACTCGCGCTGGACGGACGCACGTTCATCGAACGCTCAATCGGGATCGCCGATGCGCTCGCGGATCTCGCCGGGATCGAGACCGAACTGCTCGGGCGTGTAGCGATGGCGACCGAGTTTGTGCTGGCGGTTGTGCTCCAGGTGCTCGGCGAAGCGCCGGGCGAGCGCGGCGTCGGCCTCGAGGTCGAGCGACTGGCACAGGCGAATCGTGGTGGCCACCGGCTCCGCGACCAGCTCGTCGTAGGAAAGGTCGAGCCAACGGGCCTGAGATCCCGGTGCGCGAGCCTGGGCTCTCGCAGCCGCGGCCCGCTGTCGCCACAAGACCAGCTGGTCGAGGACGGTGCGACCGATGTCGACCGGATCGACATCGTCGCTGTATGTCGAGCGATAGACCGCGAACAGGCTCGCCGAGGACGCGACGGTGGACACCGGATCGCGATGGAGGTGGACGATCACCGCGTCGGCGAATACCCGCAGCAGGCTCGCGAGCTCAGGAGTATGGGCGGGAGCTTTGAGGACGAAGCGCCACCCGTCGGGCTCCTGGAGCAGCCGGAGGATGTCGCGGTAGAGCCGATAGGAGGGCTCGAAGTCCTGACTCTCGAGCCAGCGCTGGTAGCCTGGAAGGCGGGCCTGACAAGTTGGGAACCAGGACCTGAAGTCGGAGCCCATCGCCAGGATGCACTCCTCCGGCAGGTTGGCGGAGAACTCGTGGACCACCATCATCTCGGGGTTGATCCGCCGCAGCCGATCGTGCCCGCGCTGGGCGCGTTCGATCGACTGTGTCCGCAGGTCAGCCGTCGCCCCCGCAGCCTGCCACGGCATCGACAGCTCCCAGGCCTGCAGTGCGCGAAGCCGCGGGTGGAGGGCGAGCAGGCGGTGGAGCAGGGTGGTGCCGGTTCGCCAGGCGCCGACGACGAAGATCGGGGTGACGATGGTCCGTTCGCGCACTCGCGGGTCGTGGCGTAGCGCGCGGTCGAGCGCGATCCGGGCCCGGATGCGCTCGACCACCGAGCCGCCGAACAGCTGACGGCCGAGCGCGCTCAGGCGGCCCTCTTGAACCGCTGAATCGAGGTAGACCCGGAGGGCCTCGCGACTCTCGGCGCGGAGCGCTTGGACCGCGGGTGCATCGAGGTCGTCCGCCGCGGCCTTGGCCCAGAAGGTGTTGGCGTCGAGCCGAAGCCGGCCGGGATCGCTCCGCTCGGCTTGGGCGGCCTCGGCGGCAAGCCGTTGAGCTTCCGTGGTTCTCGACGGCGTTCGCCAGAGCGTCATCGGTGACAGGATACGCAAACTCGCTGCCGGCTGTCTGCGAAGGGGTGAGAGTTGCATATCCGGTTCCCCGATTCCGTCCGCCTTGCGCGACCGCTCACCCGGTGGACGGTGGCACTAGTCGTCGTCGCAGGTTGTAGCCGGGTTGGTCCGCCCGACGATCCTGACTTGCGCGAGGCGATGCGCGATGCCGAAGACTCGCGCGGCAAAGGCGAGCAGCTGGCGCCGCTGCGCGCCGGCCTCGCGGCGAGCGACCCGGTGATCCGCCGGCTCGCGGTTCGCGGCCTCGGCCGTCTCGAAAGACCCGAGCTGTCCATGGAAATCGGCGGGTTGCTCGCCGATGCGGTGCCCGAGGTGCGCGCCGCCGCCGCTCATGCGCTCGGCCAGTCGGTACACGCGGTTCGCGATGGCGAAGACACCGCAGTTACTCGCGTTCTCGCTCGGCTGAGCGACCGGCTGGAAGTCGAGACCGATGTCGCAGTCCTCGGTGCGATTGCGGTGACCGCGGGCCGCCTCCGCCACTCGACCGCCGACGGGCAGGCGGCGGCCGAAGCGTTGCTGTTGCGGGTCGCGGGGCTTGGGACTGGGAGCGAGATCGAGCCGCGACTCGGGGTGGCGCGTGGGCTCGAGTCGTTGCTGCGGCGTCACCCCGACCACCGGCCGTCGGTCGCGACCGTGGCGTGGCTGCGCGCGCTCGCGATGGCGCCCACGGCCGATGCGACCGCCTCTGACTCGACGAGCGAGGCGCGGTTACGTCGGCTTGCGGTTGCCGCTCTGGCGAGCGCCGGTGCGGTCGACGAAGGGCTCGTGATTGTCGGTCTCGGCGATCCGGACGACGAGGTGCGTCGCCTCGCCGCCGGGGCGGTGACGTCCATCGTCGATCCGGTACGGCGGATGGGTCTGCTGCAATCAGCGCTTGCCGACGCTTCGCCGCGGGTCCGCGTCGCGGCCTTGCGCGCCCTCGGCAACGCCGGGGATGCCCGGAATGCCCGGAATGCCACCACCTCCCTCGGCTGTGCGTCCGTGGTTCGAGCCGTGACCGATCCCGATCCCCACGTGCGGTCGGTGGCGATCGATTCCTTGGGGGACTGCCCGAACGAAGTCGAAACGCTCGTCAGCCTGGCGACTCGCGGGCTCGAGCGGCCAGCGGTCGCCAGCGGAGGCGGAGCAGCCTGGCACGATTCGGCGCACGCTCTCGTGGCGCTCGCGCGTGTCGCCCCGCATCGGGTTGCCGTCTTGCTGCCGCGATACGCCGAGCACTCGGTGTGGCAGCTGCGGATGTACGCCGCGCGCGCCGCGCGCGCCGCGCGCGCCGCGAGCGCCGCGAGCGCGGCGACTGCGGGCGCAGTGGGCCGCGTCGAGGTCCTGGCTGCGCTCGCGCGAGACCCCCATCCGAACGTTCGCGAGGCGGCGTTGCGTGGTCTCGTGGCTCACCGCTGGCACCAGGCCGATGATGCCTACCTCGAGGCACTTGCCAGCGACGACGGTCAGCTGTTGATTGCGGCAGCAGAGGGGCTCGACGGTACGCCGCGTCGCCAGCAGGCACTGGCGGCACTGCTCGGCGCTCTCGAGAGAGTGACCGCGCAGCGGCGAGAGACCTCGCGCGATCCGCGGCTTGCGCTTCTCGAGCGACTCGGTGAGCTTGTCGTTGACGCAGAGTCGGCAAGCCCCGAGGTCGTGGCCCTGCGCACCTGGCTGGTCGAGGCCGGACTCGTCGACTTCGATCCGGCGGTGGCTGCCGTCGCCTCCGAGGTCCTCGAGCGACTGACCGGGGAGCGGCGCGACCCCGCGTCGCGACCGCTGTCTCGTGAGCCGTTGCCCAGTGGCAGTGAGCTCGAAGACCTCGGTCGCGCGCGAGCGGTATTGCGCCTCGCCCGCGGCGGCGAGGTCGTGCTCCGCCTGCTCGTCGAGGATGCTCCGGCGAACGTGTGGCGGTTCGTGCGGCTGGCTCGGGCCGGCACCTTCGACGGTCTCACGTTTCACCGGGTGGTACCGAACTTCGTGATCCAGGGCGGCAGCCCGGGGGCCAACGAGTACGCCGGCGACGGTTCGTTCACCCGCGACGAGATCGGCGAACGCTCCCACCTGCGGGGCACTGTGGGTCTCTCGACCCGTGGTCGCGACACCGGCGACGGCCAGATCTTTGTCAACCTCGTCGACAACATCCGCCTCGACTTCGACTACACGATCTTCGCCGAGGTGATTGCGGGGATGGAGTGGGTCGACGCGATCGTCGAAGGTGCAGCGATCGAGTCGGTGACGTTCAGCGAACCGGGCTCGGAGCCCCGCTGACCGTGGCCGTCGCGGGCGCGCGCAGGGCCGCGGGACCCGCCCGCAGAGCCGCGGAATCTGCGTCCCGGAACCAGCCGGCGACCGCCGCCGGGTCACCGTCGTTGGGCGCCGGTGCCAGACCGAGAGCGCGAGTCATCAGCTCGTAGACGTGGACGTTCTCGAGCGCCGGCATCGCGAGTCCGGCGCGCAACGTCGGGCCTCGGGCGACCAGAATCCCGTGCATGTCGGTCGAGTGGTTGTCGAATCCGTGCATGCCGCGGGCGAAGCCGATGTGGTTCGCGGCGCTCGCGCGGGTCGCGTAGATCGTCCACCCGGGGTCGGCACAGGCGATGACCTTGGGGATCCGCCGATGGTCGCGGAAGTGGAGGCGCTCGGGAACCTCCTCCTTGCGGTAGACCGTGAGCGCCGCGTGCGCGCCGTGAAGCGCTCGGTAGACCGCCTCTTCGCGGCCAGCTTTGGGCTCGAGCATCGCCACCGGCGAGAGGTCGACGATTCGCACGCTATCCAGATCGATCAGGTCCTCGAGAACGATCGCCTTGTTCTGGTCCATCGCGGTCATGCCGTGATCTGAGGTGACCACCACCGTCACTCGATCCTCGAGGCCCCGGGCCTCGAGCCCGGCGAGGAGCTGTCCGAGGTAGCCGTCAACCGCCACCACCGCCTTGCCAGTCTCCGGTGACTCCGGGCCGTAGTCGTGGCCCGCGTTGTCGACGTCCTCGAAATACGACGCGATGAACGACGGTCGCTCGCTCGCTGGCAGGTCGAGCCAGGCGAGTGTCTCGCTGACCCGAGCGGCGCCGGGGATCGAGCTGTCGAAGACCTTCCAACGAGAAGGTCTGACGCCCCCAATCGGCGCCTCGGAGCCCGGCCAGAAGAAGGCCGCAGTGCGGCGGCCCTGTCTCTCCGCGGTCACCCAGAGCGGCTCGCCCTCCCACCAGCGCGGGTTCCGGACCTCGTTTCGAGCGCTGAGGCTGAAGGCCGCCTGCCATTCCGGGTCCCACATGCTGTTGGCGATGATGCCGTGGTGCTCGGGGTAGAGGCCGGTGACCAATGTGTAGTGGTTCGGGAAGGTCTTGGTGGGGAACGACGGAATCAGGCGCTCGGCGCGAACTCCGGCCGCGGCCAGGCGCAGCAGCTCGGGCGCGGCGTGGAGCTCCGGGTAGTCCCAGCGGTAGCCGTCGAACGACACCAGGATCAGCGTCGGACCCGGGAGCGATGTCGGTAGCGCTGCCGACGGAGCATCCGGTGACGGTCGCGAACCGGCGCACGCCAGGGCCAACAACAGCGCGGCGCCGAATCCCACGATTGCCAATGTGCCGAAGGCGTGTCGGCTGGAGGTTCGACGGTCCATCGGCGAGAACCTAACAGCTCGTGGCAGCGTGGGTGGCTGCCGTTGGCTCAGTGTGTCGCGATTCAGTGCGCGGGTGCCTCGTGCTCGAGAGGTCGTGCGCCGCCAGACGGTGCGCGAGCGGCGCCTCGGTAGTCTTCCTTCTTGAGCCCGTAGCGCTTGAGCTTGTCGTAGAGCGCCCGGGTCGTGACGCCCGATCGCCGCGCGGTTTCGTCGATCCGTCCTCCGGTGTCGGCCAGCTGCTGCTCGAGGTAGGCGCGCTCGACCGTTTCGATCGCGCGCGAGCGGACCTCGCGCAACGAGCGCTCACGCCATTCGCCAGCGGACAATCCGAGGCTCGATGTCGAGTGCGCGTGGTCGCTCGCCGGGCCGTCGGTACGCAGCGCCTCGGGCAGGTCGCTGAGGTCGATCTCGCTGTGGCCACACAGCAGCACCGCCCGTTCCATGACGTTGATCAGTTCGCGGACGTTGCCTGGCCAGGGGTAGGCGGCGAGCACCTCGAGCGCGTCTGGGCGGATACCGGCAATCGATCGTCCGAGCTGGCGGTTGAACTGCTCCAGGTAGGTCGCGGCGAGGGCCGGGATGTCTTCGCGACGCTCGCGCAGCGGCGGGATCGTGAGCGCCACGGTCGCCAGCCGGTAGTAGAGGTCTTTGCGGAAAGCCTTGGTCGCCATCCCCTCCTCGAGGTCGTGGTGAGTGGCTGCCATCAGGCGGACGTCGACCTCGATCAGAGTCTCGGCGCCGATGCGTTGGATCCTGCGATCCTGGAGCACTCGCAGCAGCTTCGCCTGCAAGTGAGGGGACATGTCGCCGATCTCGTCGAGGAAGATCGTGCCGCGGTGGGCAAGCTCGAAGTAGCCGCGGTGGGAGCGACTGGCGCCGGTGAACGAGCCGCGCTCGTGGCCGAACAGCTCGCTCTCGAGAAGACTGTCGGGGACCGCCGCGCAATTGACCGCGATGAAAGGCGCGGCGGCGCGTCGGCCCTCGGCATGGATGGCGCGCGCCAACCACTCCTTGCCGACTCCGGTCTCGCCGAGGATCAGCAGCGAGCTGTCGGCGGCCGCGACCCGGATGGCGAGATCGAGCAGTGGTCGGATCGCCGGGCTCGAGGACGCGAAGTCGTGCAGTCGGTACTGCAGGTTAGGGTCGGAGCGTAGACCGGTCATCGCGGCCTCGCGACGCCGACGGATCAACGCCGCGAGGGCGTCGCCGAGAGCGCGGTCGGAGAGCGACTCCGAGACCACGCTCAGGCAGCCCGCGGACAACAGGTCGGCACCCTCCTCGGCCTCGCCAGCGCTCTGGACCACCACCACCTCGGGCCGGTCGGGGAGGCGGCGAATCGCGCGAATGGTGTCGCCAGCGGGCTCGCGTAGGGTCGCGCGGCCGACCACAAGGAGATCGTGGGTCTCGCGGGCCAGACCTTCCCAGAGACCGCCGGCTGCCGCGCCGTCGGAGACCAGGACGTTGGGGTCTTGCACCAGCCGCTTCAGCCGGCGGCGCAGCGCGGGAGATTCGACCGCCAGGAGGACTCGAACGAGCATCGGTGATTATTTTCCGATAGGAATGATAGCTTCCGATTCGATCAGAAGTCAAGAATCCGATTCGACATCAGTAGCCTCGCTAGGAGTAGAGAATCCACGGTCTGTGGTCTGGCACGGTCCCTGCACTATCTCGGCGTGGGGGAGCTTTACGTGGGGGAGTTCTGTCAGCGGCGATGAGCGCCGCCCAGGCACTCGGCCTGAGTTGGCTCAAGACGAGACGTCCGAATGACCAAGCGACCTGACGAACAGCGATCGAGCGCCGAGGATCGGCGCGCCGAAGATCGGCGGGCCGAGAAGGTGCCTGACGAGTTTCCCGCACCCTTGCCCGGCGGCAGCGCCGAACGCCCGGGAAGCGGCTCGAAGGTCCTGCGACCTGCATTGAGATCGCCGAAGCGCTAGGCGTGGAGGCACGAGCCTCCAAGTCTGCGGGAGTCTTCCTACCCCGAGCCTTGTAACCCTTTTTTGACCAGGAGACATGAAGTGATGATTCGCCGACAAAAGACCCTCTTGACCCTCACGGCAGCTACCGCACTGGTGCTGCTGGCCGGCTGCTCGAAGCCACCGCAAGCAGCCCTCGACGTCATGAATACGACCCTGGGTGAGGCCGAAGCGGCCGCCGCCGGGGAGTACGCGCCGGATGCGCTCGCCAGGGCCCAGGAGGCGATCGCAGCCGTGAACACCGAGATGGCGGCCCAAGCGGACAAGTTCGCGCTAACTCGTTCTTACACCAAGACCGCCGAGCTCGCCGCCGCGGCCCAGCAGGCTGCGGCCGATGCGACCCAGGCGGCCGCCGCGGCTCGACAGAAGGCCGAGCAGGACGCGGCCGCCAGTCTCGAGACCGCGACCGCCGCGCTTGCGAATGCTCAAAGTCTTATCGACACCTTGGCCGCCTGCCGGCGCACCCCCAAGGGTTTCGCGGCTGATCTCGAGGCCTTGCGCGGCACCCTCGACGGACTGAACGGACAGCTGCCGGCGATCCAGGAAGCGATCGCCGCACAGAAGTTCCTGTCGGCGGTGTCGCTGGGCCAAGCGCTCACCGGTCAGGTCACCACACTAACGACCGACCTCCAGGGTGCCAAGGATAGGATTCGTTGCTGATGCGGCGACACCGACACCTTTCCCGGGCTTCGGCGGCCTCAGCCGCCGTTGCGGCGGCCGTCGCCTTCGGTCGCCGGGCCGGTGTCGGGATCGCCTTGATGCTTGCCGCCGGCGCTTGCCACGAAGCGCCGGCGGCGGTTTCCGTATCCCAGAACCAGGCCGCGGTCGCTACCGCGGCCGTGCTTACCGAGCCGCCGAACGACGAGCCGCGGAACGATGCGGCGACGGTGATCCCAGGGAGCGCCGCGATCCCCGCGATCCCCGCGATCCCCGCGCTGCCCGAACCCTCGGCGCTCGACCTCTGGAGTATCGAGCTGATGGGCGCGGCGGGCGATCTGGGTCGTGCCCGTGGCGAGCTCGCGACGCCGGGGCTCGGCCGGCAGGAGGCGGCTTGGATCGCGCGCTCGGCGTTCTTGCTCGAGATGGCCCGGCGCGTCGCCGCGGCGGGCGATCTCGAGGAGGCCACCCGTCAAGCCACCCTGGCCAGAGCCGAGGTGGGCCGGGTTCACGAGCGTTGGCTCGGTCTCCACTCCCGTTTTTCCGACCCCGAACAGCTGCGACTCTGGGATCGCTGGGTCGACGATACCTTCAGCGAACCAAGCTCCGGCACGGTGCTGGTCATCGATAAAGTGAACCGTCGGCTCGATGTCTACCGAGCGGGCCGCCGGTGGCAGAGCATGCCGGTGGAGCTCGGATCGAGCGGCCTCGAGCGCAAGCTGCACATCGGCGATCGCGCCACTCCGGAGGGACGCTACCGGGTGGTCGAGCGCAGATCGGGCGGTCGGACGCGCTACCACAAGGCGCTGTTGCTGAACTATCCGAACTCCGAGGACGTCGCGCGTTTTCGGGCCTTCGCGCGACATTCCAAGCGCCGATTCGCGGGCCCCGGCGGGATGATCGAGATCCACGGCGGCGGCGGCCAGGGTCGCGATTGGACCGACGGCTGCGTAGCGCTTGCCGACCAGCACATGGACCGTCTCTTCGAACTCGTCGAGGCCGGAACGCCGGTGACCATCGTTGGCACCTACAGTCGCTGATCTGGCCGCGATCGGCCGCCGGTTCGACCGACGTCTGCGGTTCGACCGACGTCGAGTGCGGATCTGGAGTGGGCTCGGCGCCTCGGCGCTGCTCTTGCTCCTGGTGGTCGGGACCACCTTGCCGATCGCCGCAGGTCGCTACGTCGCGGAGCCGCTGACCGACGCGACTCGGACCGACGCGACTCGAGCCCGCTCGACTTCGGCCGAGGCGACCGAGCAGGCGTCGGCGGACCGGCCGGCCGAGGACCACCCCAGAATCGCAGCTTCGCGTCCGAAAGGGGTGTTCGCGGTCGTCGACACCTACAACAACCGGTTCCGGCTCTACGGATCGTCCGGGGTGCTCCGTGACACTGCGTGCTCGAGCGGCAGCGGGGCGGTGCTGACCGATCCACGGACCGGCAAGGAATGGGTGTTCGACTCGCCGCTCGGCGAACGTCGAGTGGAAAGGAAACGTCGGAATCCGGTGTGGATGAAGCCCGACTGGGCGTTTGTCGAGGACGGCTTCGAGCCGCCGGAGGATGTCGGGGCGCGCGCCGATGCCGATTCCCTGGGCGACTACGGCCTGTATCTCGGGGACGGTTACCTGATCCACGGTACCCTCTTCCAGACCCTGCTCGGACGCAACATCACTCATGGCTGCATTCGCCTCGGCGACGAGGACCTCGAGTATGTCTACCGCCGGCTTCCGGTGGGCGCGCGCGTGTTTTTCTACTAGCCTGCTCGCCGCGATTCTTCTCGGGGGCCTGGTCGCTGCCAGCAGTGCGGTCGCTGCCCAAGGCCAGACGTCCCAAGGGCAGCTGTCTCCCGGGAAGACGTCCCGGGAGGAGACGTCACCAGAGAGGACAGAGGAGGCCGCAGATCCGGTCGCTGCCGAGATCGCGCTGGCGCGCGGTCCGGGCCTTTACCTTCGTGTCGATGGCGCGCGTCGAGTGATCGATGTCAAGGCACGCGGTCTGGTGCTTGAATCGCTGCCGGTGGATGGAGTTCAGTTGCTGCTGTTTCAGCGCCGAGAGCGGCGAGTTGTGCCGCCGCTACCCGCGACTTGGATCGTTGCCGAAGCGCCCGAAGCGAGTCACCGCCGGCGTTTGACTCCCGACGACCTGGTTCCTTACCAGGAGGACGACGCGGAGGAGACCACTGCGGCGCCCGCAAAGAAGGCGGCGGCGAAGCCGCCGCCGCCGAGCTTGCCGCCTG
>JAQBHE010000390.1:0-2647 GCA_032128015.1 Holophagae bacterium | reverse complement strand
GATCGCCTCGCGGACCAGATCTTCGGCGAACGGCAGGATCTGGGTCTCGACCGACATGCGGTCGCGCGGCGGCGACTCGATGGTCGACATCTCGCGCACTCCGGCGAGCGACAGTTGGAGGGTCCGCGGCACCGGCGTCGCCGACATCGCCAGCACGTGGACGTTCTTGCGTAGCTCCTTGATCCGCTCCTTCTGGCCAACGCCGAAGCGTTGCTCCTCGTCGACGATCAACAACCCGAGCCGTTTGAAGCGGACGTCCCGGCTCAACAGCCGGTGGGTTCCGATCAGCAAGTCGACCGCGCCCGCGGCCACCCGGTCCAAGACCGCGCGCACCTCGGCCGGAGTGCGAAAGCGCGACACCATGTCGATGATCACCGGAAACTCCGCGAAACGCTGGCGGAAGGTCTGCAGGTGTTGGTCGGCGAGGATCGTGGTCGGCGCCAGCACCGCCACCTGATGGCCATGGTCGATCATCTTGAACGCCGCCCGCATCCCGACCTCGGTCTTGCCGAAGCCGACATCGCCGCACAGCAGACGGTCCATCGGCCGGGTCCGCGCAAGATCGGCCTTGACCTCGGCGATCGCCTGCAGCTGGTCCTCGGTCTCTTCGAACTCGAAGGCGGCTTCGAAGCGGCTCTGGTCATCACTATCCGGTCCTGCCGCCGCCGCGGTCGCCAGCTCGCGCTCGGCGTAGAGCTTGAGCAAGTCCGTGGCGAGCTTGCGCAGGGTGCGGCGGGCGCGCGCCTTCTTCTTGTTCCAGCTGGTGCCGCCCAGCCGGTCGAGCTTGGGCGCCACGCCTTCGATGCCGCCGAACTTCTGGATCAGATCGAGCCTCGAGAGCGGCAGCAGCAGGGTCTTGCCGTCGGCGTAGACGATCTCCATCATCTCGAGCGCGCTGCCCTTGGCGGCGGTGATGCCGACCAGCGACGGCGGAAGCTCAACGCCAGTGGTCTCGGGCTCGAGGGCGCGCATCCCGAGGTACTGGCCCACGCCATGCTCCTCGTGGACCACGTACTCGCCGACCCGGAGGTCGCGCAATCCGGTCAGGAACGGACCAAAAGGACGGCGCGACGGTGCCGCCTGCGGTCTCGAGGTAAACAGCTGGGACTCGCCGAACAACACCAGGCCGGCGCTCGGCAAGCGGAACCCCCGATCGAGCTCGCCAGCGGCGAGCGCGACACCGTCCGGGCCGAAGTTGATGTCGCGGCCTTCGAGCAGGTCGCGCAACCGCTCATGATGGCGCTCCGGGCTGACCACCACCAAGCGCTCATGGCGGTCGCGCGCGATCTCGACCTCGCGTCCGAACCGCGGTAGCTGACCCGAGAAGTTTTCGGTGATGGCGGCGGCGAAATCGATCGCCGTCTGCGAGCTGGTCGCCGAGCTGGTCGCCGAGCCGGCGGCCTCGATGGCGACCTCGGCGCGCTCGAGCACCGCGAGCACGTCGGCGAGCGGCCGCTCGAGACGTTCCGGGGGCAACGCCAGCCGACCCTGCTCGGCTCGGGTGCGATGCTCGACCTCGAGCGCCCGTTGATGGCGGTTCGCTTCCTCCACCAGCACTTCGGGGTCGAGGGTGGCCACCATCGCGCCTTCGAGAATCTGATCGAGGCCGCGCGGTCGATCGGCGAGCAGGGCGAGGTAGTGCTCCCAGCCGGCGAACGTCTCCCCGCGGCGGAGGGTGGCGATCCGCTCGCGCGCGCCGCTCCCCGCGGCGCCGGCGACCTCGCGCGTCAGCAGCTCGGCCAGTTGTTCGGCTTCGGCGGCGCCCGCCGGAAACAGCGTCAGCGGCCGGACTCGAACCGAGCGCGGGGGATCGTCGAACGAGCGCTGGGTCACCGGGTCGAACCGCCGAATGCTCTCGATACGGTCTCCGAACAAATCGAGTCGGATCGGCGTTGCCTCGCCGGGAGGAAACAGGTCGAAGACGCCGCCGCGAACCGCGAACGATCCGACCTCGACCACCATCTCGGACCGCTGGTAGCCGCGGCTCGAAAGCTGGCGCGCCAGCACTTCGAGCGCCACCTCCGCACCTGGCTCGAGCTCCACGATGCCAGCGACCAGCGCCGCGGGATCGGGGAGCCAGCGAAACAACGCCCGGGGCGTGCATACCACCACCGGCAAGCGGGCATGGGCAATGCGATCGAGCGCCAGGGTCTCCTGGGCTCGCACCAAGAGCGAGGCCTCGGTCTCTTGGTAGGGCGTCAGGGATGGCGCCGGGAAGTAGACCGCCTCGGCGTCCTCGACCAGCAGGTCGAGCGCCTGCAGCCAGGCGAGTGCCTCCGACTCGCGCGGCACGATGGCGAGCAAAGGTCGCTCGAGCTCGCGAGCCGCCATCGCGAGCACCCACGCCGCGGCGGGCGCTGGCAATCGCCGAACCGGGCCGCCTCGCCGGAGCACCTCGGCATAGCCAGGGCTCGCGCGCAAGCGACGGGAGTATGACGAAAAGAAGCCTGCGCTCACCCGCGAAGTCTAGCGAGGTTGCGAACGTCTGATTCCGCCTTCGGCTCCCGCGACGTCCTTCACCTCACGGCGGTCGTTGCGGCGCCGGCCTGCGGCCGTCGACGCATGGAAGCTAGCGAGGTTGCGAACGTCTGATTCCGCCTTCGGCTCCCGCGACGTCCTTCACCTCACGGCGGTCGTTGCGGCGCCG
>JAQBHE010000389.1:0-3328 GCA_032128015.1 Holophagae bacterium | reverse complement strand
CGCGGGTCGGTGACCCTGATCTACGCCTGCCCGAGCTGCGGCTATCCGGTGGCGATGATGACCAACCCGCATGAGACCCAAGTCGTGACGTCGCTCGGGATCTCGGTGGGTGCGCCTGGCGAGCCGGCGGCGGCGAGCAAGTGCCCATTCACGGGAATGCTCAAGGACCTCGAGCAGCCGGCCGACGGCGGCGACCGGGTGCGTTGGAGCGCCGAAGCCCAGGAGCGTCTAGCGGGGATCCCGGAAGCGGTGCGTCCGATGGCCGCAAGTGGCATCGAACGCTACGCCCGCGACCACGGTCACCGCGAGGTCGATCTCGAAGTGTTGGAGCAGGCCCGGCAGCACTTCGGGGTGTGACCGCCTGTCGCTGGACCCCAGCCTAGAACGCAACAGACGGAACCGACTCGCATGCAGAGCCACGCCTTCGAACGACCCTACGTGGTTTCGTGGAACCTGACGTATCGCTGCAACCTCGCCTGCGAGCATTGCTACCTCGACGCCGGCGGCGGGCGCCGTGTCCACACCGAGGCGTTCGCAGACCGCAGCGAGCTCGACACGGATCAGGCGTTGCAGGTTGTCGATCAGATCGCCGAGTTTGCCCCCGAGGCGTTGACCATCCTCACCGGCGGCGAGCCGCTGCTCCGTCGCGACATCCTGCAGATCATCGGCCACGCGGTGACCCGCGAACTGTGGGTCGTGGTCGGCACCAACGGAGTCAGGATCACGGACAATTTGGCGCGAATTCTGCTCGAGGCTGGAGTTCGTGGCCTGTCCTTGTCGCTCGACGCCCTCGACCCCGCGACCCACGACGGTTTCCGGCGGGTGCGAGGGGCGTGGGAGAACACGGTCACCGGGGCGAAGATCCTGGCGCGGGTCGGCTTGCCGTTCATCGTCCAGACCACCGCGGGCAATCACAATCGCGAACAGCTCGAAGAGATCGCCGAGTTCGCCCGGGCCGAGCTCGGCGCCAAGGTGTGGAATCTCTACTTCCTGGTGCCAACGGGCCGCGGACAGTTCGTCTCCGACATGAGCCCAGACGACTACGACCAGGTTCTGGCGGTGCTGTCTCGGATCCAGCGTCGCTACGCCGGCGAGATGGTGGTCAACGCGAAGTGCGCTCCGCACTACGTCAAGCAACTCCTGGCGGAGGACCCCTCGTCACCCAACGTCAAGTCGTACACCGGCGGCGCCGGGGGCTGCCCGGCGGGCACCCACTACATGGGGATTCGACCGAACGGCGACCTGACCCCCTGCCCCTATCTACCGGTGTTCGGCGGCAACCTTCGCGAATCGAGCCTGACCGAGCTGTGGCGGACCTCGGAGCCATTCGTCAAGATTCGCGAGCGCAACCGACTCGGTGGCCGCTGCGGCGCCTGCGAGCTGTCGTCGTACTGCGGCGGTTGCCGGGCGCGCGCGTTCGGCATGAGCGGCGACTACATGGCGGAGGATCCGCTGTGCAGCCACCAACCCGGGACCTTGGTCGCGGCTTTGCCGAAGGCAGGACCAGCGCTCTTGTACGGAGCCGCACCTCGATCGTCCGAGTTGTCCCCCTCCGAGCTGTCGTGGGAGCCCGCCGCGCGCGAGCGCATGAAGCGGGTGCCGGCGTTCGTCCGGGGGATGGTGATCCAGCGGGTCGAGAGCTACTGCCAGGAGCACGGTCTCGGGACGGTCACCGTCGCCGAACTCGATGAGATTCGCGGCCGGATGCCGGCGTCGCGGATCTTCGGGCGTGGCGGGCCGTCGTAGCTGCTCTTCTAGTTGAAGAAGTCGTCGCCTCCCTCGCTGCTGAGCAGCGAGGCTTCTTCGTCGAGCCAGGCCTGGAATTCTTCCTGGGTGTGGATGGTCAGGAAACCGCGCATCCGATAGTGGCTGTTGCCGCAGAGCTGCGCACAGGCGATCTCGTATCCATAGTCAGGGTTGCCGGTCTGTTCGCGCATCTGGGCGGTGGTCTTGGTCGGCACGAACCACAACGGGATCGACAACCCGGGGATCGCGTCTTGCTTGATCCGCATGTTCGGCAGGTTGAAGCTGTGGATCACGTCCTTGCTCGAGAGGTGGATGACCGCCGGGCGGTCGACCGGCAGATGGAGCTGGTTGAGGGTGAAGATGTCGTCGAGCCCGGCGCCCTCGCGCTTGAGAGCGATCGGATTCGATGCCTCGTCGATCAGCGACAGGTCCTGGTCGCCGAATACGCCGTCAGCGCCCGGGTACCAGATGTTCCAGGCGAACTGCTGGGCGACCACCCGCACCTGCACCGATTCGTCGCCGGTGGGCGCGTCGTCAGCCCGCTCGGCCCACATCGGGATCGAGAAGCCCAGGAGCAGGATGCCCTCCGCGATCGCGACTGCAACTTCGAGGTAGGTGTTGGTCTTGCTCTTGACGCCGATGTAGTCGGCCACCGGATTGCGCGCGGCGCGGAAGCGGAACAGCGCGTAGAGGAAGAAGGCGATCCAGCCGACGAACAGCACCGCCATCAGAATATGGACGGCGTCGATCATCAGGTCGATTTGGCCCGCGTGCGCCGACGCGGAGGGCGGAAACATGGCTTCCATCATGGCTCGAGGGACTCCTTGACGTCGGTCCACCAGGGATCGACCTTACCGTTGAAATGGAGCGAGCGGCGCCGCAGGTACACGAAGAACACGACGAAACCGGTCTGGACAGCTACCAGGGTAGCGAGCAGCAGGTAGACCCCGATGCGGGCGCCGTCGAGCATCGCGCCCTCGGCCTGTCCGTAGCACACCGCGCAGGCCTCGGCAGTGCGCGGCCAGGCGAGCAGGAGCCAGGGACCGACCAGGGCGAGGGGTCGCAGCAGCCGGCGCCGACGCAGCCGCTCTTCCTCCGGGGTGCGGATCTTCTGCCAGAACCAGAAGCCGTAGGCGATCATCAGGGCGCCGAGCAGTATCGCGACGATTCCGCCGATCACCCCGCTGGCGCCGGACTGGGCGAACGACCAGCCGCCGAACAGGAACGCCAGCAGGCTCGAGCAGCTGACGAACACCACGTGGAAGAGCTTGAGGGACAAAATAGCGGGTCCTATGGTGGCTTCGGAAGGCGGCTGGGGAAAGCGGGCGGTCTAGGCGCCTGGGCTCAACTCTTGACCTGATCGGCCATCGAGGTGAGGAACGGAATCAGCAGCAGGAAGGCAAAGAACGCCGCGGTCAGAGCGAGCACCCAGTAGATGAGTTTCTTCTCGTCGATCAGGTGCATGAAGACCGCGGCGACCAGGGCGCCCTTGATCGTCGCGATCAGCAGTCCGAGTCCGATCGCGGCTGGCACCGGCAGATGGAGGTAGGAGACGCCGACGGTGATCACGGTCAGCACCATC
>JAQBHE010000388.1:0-5982 GCA_032128015.1 Holophagae bacterium | reverse complement strand
CTGGTGCTGGGGCCTGGTGACCGCCTTCACCCTGCTCGCCCAACTGGTGTTTCCGGCAGTGGTCCTGCCGCTGTTCTATCGCTTCGCCCCGCTCGACGACGGACCGCTGCGCCAGGCGCTTCTCGGCTACGCAGCGGCCGTCGGGTTCCCGCTCGATGGGGTCTTCGTGGTCGATGGCTCGAGGCGGTCGACCAAGGCCAACGCCTTCTTCACCGGCGCCGGTCGCTCGAAACGGATCGCCCTCTTCGACACTCTGGTCGAGCGCCTCGACGTGCCGCAACTGGTGGCGGTGACGGCCCACGAGGTCGGTCACTTCCGCCGCCGTCACTTGTGGATCGGAGCCGGCCTCGGCGTGCTCCAGGCCGGAGTGATGCTGGCCTTGTTGCAAGTGTTCGTGACCCATCAGGGCCTTTTCTTTGCCTTCTCGGTCGACGGTCCTTCCGTCGCGGTCGGTCTGGTGCTTTTCGGGTTGCTCGCGAGCCCGATCGACGGCGTCTTGACGATCGGCGCCAACGCCCTGACGCGCCGATTCGAGTTCGAGGCCGACCGCTTTGCCGCCGAGACCACCGGCGATCCCGAGGCGCTGATCGCGGCCCTAGTCGCCCTCGCCCGTGACCACCTCGCCCAGCTCAACCCACACCCGTTGCTGGTGTTCCTCGAGTACAGCCATCCACCACTCGGCGAGCGGATCGGAGCCTTGCGGTCGCGCTCGGCGCGGGTCGCAGAACCTTGACATGCCCAACGTCACCGGCGACCTGCTGACCTCGCTGTGGGTGACCCGCAGTCGCTGACGACGCGGAAAGGTGCGGAAAGGTAGGGCGCTGGTAGGGCGCCCGGGGCTCCCGGCCCAAGTCCCGAGGCCTGTTTCTCGACTACGGGGTCGGCGGAGCCTCGAGGAGCTCGAGCACCTCGCTCTCGAGCTCGGCGTAGAGCACCCGGCCGAGATGGGTGGAGCGGTGCTTGCCCTCGCGGTCGAAGAAGAGGGTGGTCGGCAGGGCGCCGAGCCATTCGGGTTCGAGCGGAGCGACGAACCCATGGTGGTCTCCGTCCGCGATCAGGTACGAGACGAGCTCGGGTGCGGTCTTGGCGAAGAATGGGCGCACTCGCGCCTCGAGCTTCGCCAGGTCGTCGGCGGACACCGCGAGCACCACCAGTCCTCGCTCGCGGTAGCGGCTCTGGAGCAGGTCGAGCTCCGGAAGCTCCTGGATGCAGGGGATACACCAGGTGGCCCAGAGGTTGACCAGGATCACCTTTCCCCGATGATGCTCGAGCACCCGCCCGAAATCAGCGGCCGAGATCGGCTCGACCGCTCTCGGGCGTAACAGACGCTCGGGTAGCGGGTCGGCGCCGGCCTCGAGCGCCGAGGACCGCGACGACAGCGCCAGCAAGCCGACCATGAGCATGGCAAAGGCGGGCCGCCCCCAAGGGCGTGGGTCGTCGAGATGGCGGCGGTGCATCGGATTCCTCGGCTTCGGGTGCGGTTTGACGGCGCTCGGGCCCAACGGGCCTACTGGGAATTCACGGCGGCGCGGTTCATTATAGATGGCGGTCGCGGGTGAGCGATCCGCGTGATCGTTAGCCGCTCGCCCCGCTGCCTGGGGAATCGCGGCTCGCGTCGCCCTCGGCTCGATCGTTTGAGTCGGTTGAATCGGCGTCGTCAACAGTTGTCGAGCGGCCGCGCGCAGGCCGGTAGAACAACAGGCTGTAGGGGAAGTAGGTGAGCCGGCGAAGACCCGCGACGGTGGAGACGTTGCGCACGGTGCGCCGAACCTCGCGGTAGAGCTCGAGCGCGGCCCCCTCTTCGATCTCGCCTTCCTCGCTCACCGCCAGCAATCGATGCAGCGCGTAGAGTCCGAACAGCGCCGCCGCCACGAACAGAAAGTCGAGACCGCTCAAATCGAGGGCGGTGAGCAGGGTGCGATCGCCGGCCACCGAGCTCCAGTTGAATTGGAGCTGGAGACGGTCGCGGGCGATCACGTCGGCGACGGTGCCCGCGAGAGCCGGGGCGATCGTGGCGGCCATGCCGCTGGTCAGGGCGTTGGTGGCGAGGAACGCGGTTGCTTTGCCGCGAGGCGCGAGCTTGAGGGTGATGCTTCCGGCGCACAGGTTGACACCGGCGGTCGAGATCCCGGCCAGGAGGTGAATGACCACCAGCAGCGGCAGGGTCAACGCCCAGCGTTCGGGCATGGTGGTGAACGGCCAGAGGGCGATCGAGACCACGAACAACGAGCCCGACAGGCTGAGAACGGTCTTGTTGCTGAGCCGGTCGGCGAGCGCGCCCCAGATCCGGAAGAACCCGACGTTGGCGATCTGGCTCGCCACGGACAATCCGAGGACCCACGACATCGGCATGCCGAGTCGGGTCAGCATGTAGACGGCAAAGAACGGCGCCGCCAGGTTGACCGCAAAGTTCCACGCGGCGAGGAACATCAGCAGCTTGCGGAAGTTGTCGTCGGCCAGCGGCTCGGCGAGTACCTCGAACACGCTGGAGTTGTCGGCGATCGCCATCCGCGGCTCGGGCATCCGGCCCAGGAAGCCAACCCCCAACAAGCCGCCGAGTCCGCCGAACAGGAGAAGCGCGCTATAGATCGGCAGGGGGTCGCCGAGCATGCGGGTTCCCTGGTCGATGCTGAGACCGGCGAGTAACGTTGCTGCGGCCGCGACCGCGGTGGCGACGGTCAAACGACTGGCGAGGAAACGGGCCATGAAGGCGTCGGGCAGCAAGTCCCGCTTCCAAGAGTTGAACGCAGCGTTGGCCAGTGACGCGGCTGAGAAGTACAGAAACAAACTCGCCACCAGCGTCGGCACCCAGTAGTCCCTGGGGATCAGCCAAGGGATGGTCGCGACCACCACCCAGAACATTCGCCCGATCGAGGTGCAGGTGACCACCAACAGCTTGCGCCGCCTGATCTTCTCGACCAGCAGGATCGCCGGGATCTGCAACAGCTGGGTGAGCGGCGGTATCGCCGCGATCAGGCCGATGGTCTTGTTCGAGGCGCCGAGCAGCAACGCGTATCCGACCAGTAGCGCACCGCCGGTAAGTGCGCCCATCACCTGGGTCGAGATGCCGTCGAACAGCAGCATCCGCAACCCGCGGTCGACCTCGGCCTGCGCGAGATGATCCTTGGGCTGGAACCAGGACCGCGCCTTGCGTTTGTCCCCACGGCGGCCGGTCCGGCGCCGCTTGGGCGGGCCGTGCTCGCCCGCCTCTCCGGTCACTCGACCGGCTCAGCCAGCGGCCGCGGCCGCGCTCCGGTTCGTCCGGCCAGCACGTCGTCGACGGTCCCGGCGAGGCCGCGCAGGATCGCTTCGCCGCGCGGGGTCTCGGCGAGGGCCACCAAGATATAGCGACGTTCCGGCCCCCACACCAGCACCGAGTCCGAGTGCCAGTCCCGCCAGGTCCCAGACTTCCGAAACAGCTGCGCCGCAGGCGCGCGCCGTTCGAGGACGCCGACGAACTTGTGGTGGAGACCGGGCTGGGAGAGATCCTCGAGCATCTGTCGCGAGCGTTCTGGGCCGATGATCCGGCCGGTCGCCACCAGGTAGTAGAAGCGGCAGACCTGGGTGACGGTCGCGGCGTGGGAGATCCCGCGCATCGGCTCGGGCTGGCGGCGACCCTCCTTGGCGTAACGCTTGCCGACCCACAGACCGCCGCCGTGGGCGGGGTCGTAGAGCTGGTAGTCGGGTCGGCGAAGCACCCGGCTGATCTTGTCGAAGCCGAGGGCGTCGATGACCGCGGTCGCGGAGGCGTTGCTGGATGAACGGATCATCGCCGCCAAGTGGCGATGCATCTCGTCGGTCTCGGCCAGCGATCCGTCTTCGAACGACTCGTATGCAGCGAGCAGGATCGCGATCTTGGGCAGGCTGGCGGCGTACATCATGGTGTCGCCGTTGATCCGCGCGAAGCGGGGGCGCTCCGGATCCCGGAGGTCGACGACGCCGACCGCGAGCTTCTGGCGGCGGATCAGACCGCGGAGCTCGCTGCTGCGCTCGAGCTCCGAGCGCAGCCGTGACTCGAGACCATTGTCGACCCGTTCGTAGAGGGGGCGGAACGAGTTCTCGGCAACCGCCAGCGGCAGCTCATCCGGCACCTGTCCGACGAGGCGGCTCACCCCGAACGGGATCAGGAGCAACAAGGCGAACGCGGCTGCACGCATCTTCACCCTCCCAACAGATCGGCCCAGTGTGGGCCGGCAAACGAGTCGCGATCATACCTGTTTCCGGTCGCCGGGAGGGGTGATGAGTGTCGGTTGGTAGGATGAAACTCGTGTGGGTGCGTGCTCTGTGGCCGGAATCGTCTGCGGCGTCGTGGCCATCTACGGCTCGCCTGAGCTCGCTACTCCGCTTGGCGGTGGCGATCGCCGTCGTCGCCTCGGCCAGTTCCAGGTTG
Organism: Holophagae bacterium; assembly: GCA_032128015.1. Classification (GTDB taxonomy): domain Bacteria; phylum Acidobacteriota; class Thermoanaerobaculia; order Multivoradales; family Multivoraceae; genus JAQBHE01. The sequence goes on along the minus strand of JAQBHE010000388.1, from coordinate 1,592 downwards.
GCGCTGGCTGCCGCGCCGCAGCTCGAGCCGCCGTCGCCGGCGGTCCTGGCAGAAGCGCGAGCGATTGCCGAGGCGATGAAGCTCGCGGAGCGAGGTCCCTACAGCCGCGTGCTCTGGTATTGCCAGGACGGCTCGATCTTGCCGCCGCTCGCCTATGCCTGTGTGGACCACGGCGGCGGCCGCCAGCACGCTGAGTACAGCGACCCGAGGATACGGCTCGCCGAGCTGGGCTGGTCGGTGGGAACGGTGTTCGCCGCGCTCCCCTGGGATGAGCTTTGGGACGGCGAGCGCCGGCACCAACGTTTGCGCGAGTTGGTTCTCGAGCGCTACTTGGTCGATGCCGACGACGGCTGGGTGCTGCGCCGCGCTCGTAACGTTCGCGGGCGGGTCCAGATCGAAGACGAGGAAGCCGCCGGGCAGAAGCTGCTCGAGCGGCTGTTGTCCAAGCCCGCGTGGACTGCCGAGAACTTTCTGCTCGCGCGCGAGGCGGTACGGGCGCTGCCGCACAACGGCGGTTCCGACCGAACGCGGACGATCCGCAGGCTGGCGTTGGAGATCGCCGAGCGCGACCGCGGTTTCGAACGCACCCGGATCCGGATCCACTCCAGTCCCGGTCCCGATGACCTGGTCGCTACCCGCGACTGGTTGAAGGGCGCGCCGGCGCGGGGGATCGCTCCAGACCTGGTCGCCCTCGGCGACCAGTTGGCGGCGGAGCTCGAGCGGCTGTACGGCTCGGATCGTGAGTGGCAACGGTCGTTGGAGCGCGCGCTCACTGCCTGGCCGGACGCCGCTGCGCTCGCGGCGCTTCGCGGCATCGATGCCGGTGGCGCCCCAGATCCTGCGACGCGAGTGGCTCGCTGGGCCGCGGCCCTGGGCGCGGTGCGCGACCGGGTGTCGTCCTCCGACCGCGGGGCCGCGAACATTCGACTTCTCGACCTTTCGCTCGAGCTCGAGCGTCGGCTCCAGATCGACGCCTTCGCGGCGCTGGGCTCGCGAGCGAGCCGTGGCGAGCTGGTGACTCTGGCGTCGACGTTGCTCGACGCCGCCTACGGTTGCGGACTGCACTCGGGTCGCGAGCGGGACGCTCTCGCGGCGCCCTTGTTGCGGCTCGGTAGCGGCGGTCCGGTGCCGACTGCCAGCTATCTCGAAGCGGTGCGTGGCCTGCGGCGCGCCGGTCCTTGGAGCCTGTCGACGGTGCGGTCGGTGTTCGCCGAACCGCTGGTTCGCTACATCGCCCTCGAGCCCAAGGCCGGTCGCTTCACCGACGAGTTGCTGCGCGGCTCGCCGCTGCTCGGGCTCGCCGAGACCACCACCCGACTGGCGTTCGACGCCGACTCGGTCTCGGGGATTGCGCATCGGGTGTTTGGTGAGACCTACGGTGGTTTGCTCGGCCTCAACCCGGGGGTGGCCACCGGTCGTCTCCGAGTGGTTGGCGACGGCCAGCTCGCCGACGGGCTCGAGCTGGGGCGCGACGAGATCGTGGTGCTGCCGGCGACGGTCTCCGAGCTGCCGCCGGTGGGCGGCATCCTGACCTTGGCCGAGGGCAACCTGCTGTCACATGTCCAACTCCTGGCGCGCAACCTCGGGATTCC
>JAQBHE010000387.1:0-14867 GCA_032128015.1 Holophagae bacterium | reverse complement strand
GGCCATGACTCGGGTCCCTGGCAGGCTGGACCGGGAACGCTGGTGGCGACCCGGTCTGGTGGCCCGCACGCCGCTCGGGTTCGGTCTCGCACTGTTCGGCCTCGCCCTGTTTGGACACCCACTGCCGGCGTCGGGCCATGAAGTGCGACCGGCGTATCTCGCGATCGTCGAAGGCGCGCCTGGACACTTCGAAGTGGTGTGGAAACAGCCGGTGGTCGAGGATCGACGACTGCGCATCGAACCGCGTTTGCCGGAGGCCTGCGTCATTGTCGACCGTGATCTTTCGGAGGTCACCGATGGCGCCCTGATCGAGCGCTTCCGGCTCGACTGCCGCGGCGCCGATGGCCGCAGATCGCTCGAGGGCGAGACGCTGGCGATCGACGGGCTCGCTCGCACCCTCACCGATGTCCTGGTCCGCGTCCGCTTCGCCGACGGCGAAGAGTTGAGCCGGCTGCTCACCCCGCGCGCCCCCGAGATGGTGGTCGCGCGCGGCGGCGGCAGTTCGGCGTGGGCCTACCTTCGCCTCGGCGTCGAGCATTTGTTGCTGGGCTTCGATCACATCCTGTTCGTGATCGGATTGATGTTCTTGGTCTCCCGCCGGTTGGAGCTGCTCGGGGTCGTCACCTCGTTCACGGTCGCTCACAGCCTGACCCTGGCGGGGTCCACCCTCGGTCTCGTGCGGTTGCGCCAGGCGCCGGTGGAAGCGGTCATCGCCCTCACCATCCTCTACCTCGCAATCGAGCTGCTCGGGGTGCCCGGCCTTCGAGGAGAGGGCGTAGAAAAGAGCACGGGAGACCGCAGAGTCGAGAGCGGCGTCGAGGTCACGCGGCGACGGCCGTGGCGCATTGCCTTCGCCTTCGGCCTGCTCCACGGATTCGGCTTCGCCGGCGCGCTCGCCGAGATCGGACTGCCGAAGAACGCGGTTGCCCCGGCCTTGCTGCTGTTCAATCTCGGCGTCGAAGTTGGCCAGCTGATGGTGGTCGCCGCGATCCTGGGCGCGCTGTGGCTGGTGCGGCTCGCTGCCGTGGAAATACCGCGGTGGGCGGCGCGCGCGCCGATCTACGCGATGGGGCTGGTCGCCTCGTATTGGTTCGTCGAACGAGTGGCGCGGGTGATCGGGGTCGCGTAGCGTCAGCACCGGCCATCGCCGGCCCGCCTCAGCCGGAGAGCTCGAGCGTGCCGTTCGCGTCGCGGTGCGCGGGCAGGCCGCAGTGCTCCTCGGCAGCCATCGCTTCGAGCAGCACCGGGTCGTCGATGACGCCCCACGCCCGGCGGCCATCTTCGAGGCGACACGCGGCATGGCCTCGGGTGGGCCCCTCGGGCCCGTACATCACGGTGTAGGTCTCGATCGTCACCGGTCCTCGATGGTCGACTGTGACCTCGCGGGTCGGCATCCGATCGACCTCGTCCTGGAGATCCTGGTGGCGGAACCCTGCTGGCGGCGGCGCCGTCGAGTAGACGCCGAATGAGTGTTTGGTGAGCAGGCCGCCGTTGGCGGTGACCAGGCCGGTGGCGCCGGGACGTGCGCGCAGCCGCTCGGCGGTGGTGGCGATCGCGTGCATGACGTAGTTGTTGAGCGGGCCGCCGGCGAAGGTCATGCCGCCGGTCACCGTCAGCTCGCGCTCGAATCCGAGACCGAGCTCCTGGGCCGCGACCTGGACCGCGCTCGGAAAGCAGCTGTAGAGGTCGACGCAATCGAGCGCCGAGGCCTCGACTGCGGCGAGCTCGAGGGCGCGGCGCCCGGCGATCCGGATCGCCGGCGAGGAGTGGAGGTTGTCGCGGTTCGAGACGTAGTACGAATCGTAGGAGTCGGTGCCGGCGAGCGGATAGACCCAGCGGTCGGACGGCACTCCGTGACGGCGCGCTGCTTCGATCGAGCACAGGATCAGGGCGGCGCCCTGGTCGACCCGCAGGTTCGAGTTCATCAGTTTGGTGTAGGGGAACGAGACCCGGCGATTCCGAGGCGAAGGAGTGCGGATGGTCTCGGCGGCATGCGGTTCGCGGATCCAGGCATGTGGGTTCTCGGCCGCCACTCGGCTGAACCCCGACCACAGCTCGGAGATCCGTTCCAGATGAGCCGCGATCGAGTCGCCGCGCGCGAACCGAAGAGCGTTCTCGAACAGCGGGTAATACTGGATCGGCCGCTCGATGCCGAGCGCGAGCTCGGCCGGGTGCCGGGTGTAGCGGTCGCTGCCGTAGTAAACGGCCGGTGTGCCCGGCACCGCCGACCAGTCGAGATCGAGCTTGGCCTTCGCGGCTTGACCCTGGGTACGGCCGCATTCGGCGCCGGTGAGCACCACCACCTCGCGGCGTCCCTCGACGATGTCGCAGGCGCTCTGGTTGAGCACCGCCTGGACGTGGTTGCCGCCGAGCGCGGTCATCCCGGTCTCGGCGCCCGGGGCGCCAATCCGCTCGGCGATCGCGCGAGCGGGATTCTGGTACGGCCACATGCCGCGGATCACCCGCACCGAATCGACGGCCGAGAGCAGGCTTCGGCTTCCCGAGTCGGCAGCGGCGCTCGCGACCGCCTCTGCCATCAGCTCGAGCGGCTCACGGGCCGCGAGCGGGTCGTCGCCGCGTTGCTCGACCTGGGCGACTCCCACGAGCACCGGGAAGCGGCGGTTCGACATCGGTCGAGTCTACGGGAGGGTCGTGGCGAGTCTGAGCCCGGCTCACCCACGCGGCTGCGCGTGGTAGAAACCGTCGCGCTCGACCACCTGGAGTGGAATCTCGAACAGCTCGCTCAGCCGCTGCGAGGTCAGGGCCGCGCGCTTGTCGCCGTCGAAGAACAGCGACCCCGACTTGAGCAGCAAGACGCGCTCGATCTCGGGCGGGATCTCGCCGAGATGATGGGTCACCAGCACCAGGGTCTTGCCCGCCGCGCACAGGCGGCGGAGCTCGGCCAGAAGGGAGAAACCGGCCTGGAGGTCGAGGCTCGCGGTCGGCTCGTCGAGCACCAGGGTATGGGGGTCGTGGACCAGTGCCCGGGCCAGCAAGAAGCGTCGTTGCTCGCCCGCCGACAGCGTCGCGAAGGTGCGACCGGCGAGCGCTCGCACTCCCAGCTGGTCGAGCGCGCGATCGACGCGGCGGCTTTGGTCGGTGGTCAGACGCTGGTGCGGGTAGGTGCCAATACTGCCGAAGAACCCCGAACGAACGACGTCGAGCCCGGCGATCTCGCGCTGGTGGCGGAGCTGGAGCTCGAGCGAGACGAAGCCGAGCTGCTCGCGCAGATCGAAGACGTTCCAGCGCGTGCGACCGAGGATCCGCACCGCGGCGTGCTCGCGGCGCTGGGGATAGACGTCACGGGCGAGCAGCCGCAGCAGGGTGCTCTTCCCGGCGCCGTTAGGGCCTAGGATCGCGACGCTCTCGCCACGCGGGATCTCGAGGGTGAGGTCGTCGAGGACGATGCGGCCACCGAGCACTACGCTTGCGGCGCGGAGCTCGAGAAGCATGCCGGTCGTGCGGGGCGAGGCCATTCGGCCGATGGCTTCTTCGAGAGGAGCCAGAGGAGCCGGTCCGAGTCTTCGAGACCTGCCCTGTGCGCTATCGGGCGGGCGGGGGAAAGGCGAAGTCGTGGGCCGCGGCCTCGCCGTCGCCGACCGTGATCGTGGCGGTCTGCTTCTCGAGACGCTCGTGCCAGGCCTCGATCTGGTAGCTGCCGGCGGGCAGCCCGGAGAGCGTGAACTTGCCATCGGCTGCGGTCACCGCGAAGAACGGATGGCTGGTCACCGCGACGTACGCCGACATCCACGGATGAACGTCGCACTTGACCCGGAACAGACCTTCGTCCTTGGTGAGGTTGAACTTGGCCTCGGTGACCGTTCCCGGCATCGCCCGGTTGAACGGTGAGTTGAGCTTGGACAGCGAGTGGACGTTGTGGAGCAGCGCGTCGGAGTTGAGGATCTTGAACGGCTGGCCGACCCGGACACCGACCATGTGCGGGAGGTACTGGCAGCCGCGCTGATCGAGGGTCGCTGGCTCGGCGGGAACCGGGTACGAGCCGGTCGGAAGACCGCTCGTGACCGTGACGAAGACGTTGCCGACGGTCTTGCCGTCCCCAAGGACCAGGGTCTCTGGATAGACCGGCTCGGAGTGCTTGGCTGCGCACAACGGGTCCGCGTTCATCTCGAGAGGAGAAAAGCGCGGGACATCTCCCTGGTAGGTGATCGTTCCGGTGATCGAGGCGCTGCCCGTCGGCGCCGCCGGTCCAGCGGCGGCTGGGGCTGCGTCTGGGGCGGTACCGGTTGCGGGAGCGGGGGTCGCGGTGGCGCTGTCGGGATGAGATCCGCCGCCGCAGCCCCAAACGGCGAGCAGGCCGGCGAGCGCCAGCATGACGTTTCGTGTCGTGGTACTGCGAGACATCTGTGGGTCCCTCCCGGCTTGCGTTGACGGCGCGATTGGCGAGCAACTCAGACAAGCAACTCGCATCGCGGCCGCGCCCAATTCGTTTTCAGGATACCAGTCGGAGACCAGGGGCGGCGCCGCGCCGAACCCTGGCGACTGTGGCTCCGCCGGCCGGCGGGGTAGGGGCCGCGGTTCGACCCGAGCCCCAGACTGCGACACCATGCGCAGCATGAGTGAGAGCACACCCGATTCGGCGACCTCCGTAACCGCCCCAGCCGCTGCGCCCTTCCCGCGGGGCGTCAAGCTCCTCCACGACCCCATTCGCAACAAAGGGACCGCGTTCACCGAGGCCGAGCGCGACGCGTTCGGCCTGCGGGGCCTGCTGCCGCCACGGGTCATGGACATGGAGCTGCAGATGAGCCGCGTGCTCGACAACCTGCGCGCCCAGGCCGACGACCTCGAGCGCTACCTGTTCCTGGTCTCGCTGCAGGATCGCAACGAGCACCTGTTCTACCGGCTGATCATCGAGAATATCGAGGAGATCCTGCCGATCGTCTACACCCCGACGGTCGGCCAGGTGTGCCAGCAGTTCGGGCAGATCTTTCGCCGGCCGCGCGGGCTCTACATCTCGGCCCGCGACCGTGGCCGGGTCGAGCAGGTGCTGCGCAACTGGCCGCATCCCGACGTGCGGATGGTGGTGGCCACCGATGGCGCGCGCATCCTCGGTCTCGGCGATCTCGGCGCCCAGGGGATGGGCATCCCGATCGGCAAGCTGGTGCTCTACACCGCCTGCGCCGGCATCCATCCGGCGCACTGCCTACCGGTGACCATCGACGTCGGCACCGACAACGAGAAGCTGCGCCGGAATCCTCTCTACATCGGCCTGGCGCAGCCGCGCCTTCGGGGCGCTCTCTACGACGAGCTGATCGAGGAGTTCGTCGAGGCGCTTGGCCGGGTGTTCCCCGACGCGGTCCTGCAGTTCGAGGACTTCGGAACCGCCAACGCCTTCGGCCTCTTGCAACGCTATCGCGAGCGGATCTGCTGCTTCAACGACGACATCCAAGGCACCGCCGCGGTGGTCCTGGCCGGTCTCTACTCAGCCGGCCGGCTCACTGGAACACATCTTCGTGACCAGCGGCTGCTGTTACTCGGCGCCGGCGAGGCCGGGATCGGAATCAGCAATCTGGTGGTCTCGGCGATGATCGGGGAGGGCCTGGACGAGGCCACCGCTCGCGGCCGCTGCTGGCTGTTCGACAGCGAGGGGCTGGTGACCGCGGGGCGCGATCGTCTGGCCGAGCACAAACGCTCCTACGCCCACGAGCACGTACCGATCCGCGATTTGGCGGAGGCGATCCGGGCGCTTTCGCCGAGCGCGCTCATCGGTGTCTCCGGAGCCACCGGCGCGTTCAACCGCGCCGCGCTCGAGGCGATGTCCGAGATCAACGAATCCCCGATCGTCTTCGCGCTGTCCAACCCGACCTCGAAGTCCGAGTGCACCGCCAAGGAGGCGATGGCGCACACCCAGGGGCGCGCGATCTTCGCGAGTGGCAGCCCGTTCCCGCCGGTCGACTACCAGGGCCGGATCCTCGTTCCGGGGCAGGGCAACAACGCCTACATCTTTCCCGGCCTTGGCCTCGGGATCGTCGCGACCGGCGCTCGCCGGGTCACCGACGAGATGTTCGCCGCCGCCGCGCGCACCCTGGCGTCCGAGGTCACCGAGACCGACCTCACCGTCGGCCGCATCTACCCGTCGCTCCAGCGCATCCGTGAGGTTTCGGCGGCGATTGCGGTGGCGGTCGCCGAGGTGGTCTACGCGCGCGACTTGGCGAGCCGTCCGCGGCCAGAGGACCTCGAGGCTGCGGTGCGCGAGTGGGTGTTCGTTCCCGAGTACCAGGATTACCTCGCGAAGGCGGGGGCTCCCGGCTGAGGGCAGCGTTCTCGATCAGGACACGGGAACCGAGGACCGGTACCTCCAAACCCTATGAGGGATGCGCAGTCCGCGGAACGGCCGAGGGCGTCTTCGGCGACGGGTCGCAAGCACCTTGCATCGCGGCCGCGCCCAACTGGGTTTCAGGAAACCAGGCGGAGATTCCTGGGGCCTCTATTCCGTGCCTTTCTTGACCCGCTGGCACCCCTCCCTTACACTGCTGGGAACACTATTGCTATACCGTTGCCCTGAGACCTCCGGTCAAGGAGAAGTGCCATGGATAGTTGCCCGAGCGTTGCCTGGACCGTTCGCATGCCGTTACTACTCTGCCTGCTGGCGGGCTTGCATGCCGCGGCGGCCATATCCCAGCAGATCCTCGACCAGCAGCCTCTCTCCCCGATCGACATCAAGCAGTACACGGTGGAACCGAGTACAGCCCCAAGTGGCGAGAGCGCCTACTTGCACAAGATCGTGATCCAAAATGAGATGGAAGAGCCCGTCACTGCGGCGCAGCTTCTGTTCGTGGGCAACGATGGATTCGCAATCCAGTCGCTTCATCGCGCAACGCTGCCCCTGCAAGTCCGCGCGGAGCAACGGGGCTCCGGCGCCTGGACAACGCCCCAGAATGCCGGCCAGTTCGCGGTGCTTGTGGAGAAGGTGCGTTACGCGAACGGCGAGATCTGGAGCGCCGATCACGAGGACTTGGCCACGGCTCTTCGCACCATCGACCCGGAGTTCCCGGCGACGAGATTGCGCGACGAGCCGCAGCAGGCGGTGATCATCAAGGTGAAGATCGAGATCGATTGATGCGGTGAAAGAGCTGCCGATCAAGTACCGACAGCCCAGCCCGATCGAAGGTCCTCATCACGCCACAAAGTCCGGTGGCCGGCCCCGCGTCGCGACAGGAACACCTTTCAAGGACGCGCGGGCTGCGGTCAGAATTGGGCCGTGAGGAACTCACATCGCATTCGCGGACGGCGCCGCGCCGCGGCCTCCGCAGTCCTCGCGGTCCTTCTCAGTCTCGCCGCGCTCGGAACGGGCTGTGTCGCCGGCTTAGCGCGACCTTCGAGCGTTGCGACCGCTGTGCCGCTGCGCATCGGCACCAGCAGCGACTACCCACCGTTCTCGGACCGGGGACGCGGCTTCGATATCGAAGTAGCGCGACGACTCGCGCGCGACATTGGCCGACCCCTGGTGTGGGTGCCGTTTCGCTGGCCGGACCTCGGGGCAATGATCGAGGGCGGGACGGTCGATATCGCGATGAGCGGGATCACCTGGCGGCCGGATCGCGCGATCGTCGGTCGGATGAGCCGCGCGGTGGCCGCGGGTGGGCCTTGCGTGGTTGCGAGCGACCCGGAGATGCTCGCGGCGCCGCGCCGGATCGCGGTCAATCGCGGCGGGATTCTCGAGCGCTGGACGCGCGGCCGTTTCGTCGCTGGCGAAGTCATCACCGCGGTCGACGACAACCGGTCGCTGCCGCGGCTGCTGGCCGCAGGCGAGGTCGATGCCTTTGTCACCGACAACTTCGAGGTGCGGCACTTCGGTCGCGGTCGCCCCCAGCGTTGCGAGCCGGCGGCCGACCGCAAGGTCTACTGGATTTCGCCGGGCGGAGGCGACGATCTCGCAAACCGGGTCGACGCCTGGATCGTGGAGCACGAGGCCTGGCTCGATGACCAGCGCCGGACCTTCTTCGGCGGCTCCGCCCCGCGTCGCGAGCTCGATCACCTGGTCGATCTGCTGGCGCGGAGGCTTGCGTTCATGCCCGGCCTCGGGGCTTCGAAGCGGAGCGCCGGTCTACCGATCGAGGACCTCGAACAGGAATCGCGGGTGATTGCGGCGGTGCGCGCGGAAGCGACCGCGGCGGGACTCGAGCCCGACGCGGTGGCCGAGTTGTTCCGGGTCCAGATCGAGATTGCGAAGACGGTCCAGCGCCGAGCCTCGACCGAGCCGGCGCTGGCGGTCGGGCGGGTACGGCCGGTGCTCGGCGCGCTGTCGCGCGAGATCGTCGGTGCGCTCGCCGCGGCGGCGCCGCTCGACGGCATCGATCGCCTCAATCCGGGCGCCTCGGTGCTGGCGCCGCTGACCCCTTTCGCCGATGCCGACCAGGTGATCGCGCTGGTGCGAGCCCTCGCGGCGGTGCGGCCGCCGGCTCGACAAAGTAGCGGCCTTGTGGGTCGCGACGCAGCCGGAGTTGCGTCTTTGGAGGCCGCCGGTCTGGTACATCATCAGGCGGCTCGAGAAGTGCGTCTCGTGGTGGCCGATCAGGAGATACGCGGGGTGCTCGACCGGCCGGAGCGCTGCATCGTGCGGACGGTTGGGGTCGGCGACTCGGGACATCGGGACAGGCTCGGTGACTGGCGCGACTGCGGCAAGGCCGGCTGCTGACGCCGGTGTTATCGTTTCCGCGAACCGGTAGGACAACCTCGGAGGCGGCCTGCGATGATCGTAGCGGCGGTCAACGTCAAAGGCGGAGTCGGCAAGACCACCACTGCGGTCAACCTCGCGGCGGCGTTCGCGGGCGCCGGTCTTGCGACCTTGTTGGTCGACCTCGATCCGCAAGCCTCGGCAAGCCACTCTTTGGGGGTGGCTCCAGGAGCCGAGCCGACCGTCGCCGATGTCGTGGTCCGCGACCGGCCGCTTGGCTCCGCGGTCCAGCCGACCGGGGTCCTTGGCCTGTCGCTGCTCGCCGGGTCGCTGGAGCTCGCGGGCGCGGACCTGGTGCTCGCGCGGCGCAAGGATCCGGTCGATCGCTTGGCGAAGGCGCTAGGTGGGAGCCGTGACTACGACGTGACTGTGATCGATTGCCCGCCCGGGTTCTCGCTCTTGACTTTGATGGGCCTCCAGGCGGCGCAGGGCATGATCGTGCCCATCAACCCGCAGGATCTCGCGGTCGACGCTCTCGGCCGGTTCTTCTCCGGCCTCGAGCAGCTCGGCGAGCTGATCACCGATCCGCCGGTCCTTCTCGGGATCCTGATCACGATGGTCGACCGCCGAACCAAGGTGACCGATGAGCTGATCGAGCGGGTCCGCGGCGAGTACGGACGCAAGGTCTTCACCACCGAGATCCCGCTCAACATCCGGCTCGCAGTCGCGCCGTCGCAAGGCAGCACGATCTTCGACTATCAGGGCTGGGCCGCCGGTGGTGTTGCCTACCGTAAGCTCGGCGGCGAGGTGCTGAGGCGGGCTCGGCGTCGCGAGTTGTTGTAGCGGGACGATCGTGCCCCGTGGAGGCTCGATGCCCGATCAACGGTCTGATGAGCGCCTGAGCGTCCTCGCCCGAACCGCGCTGTTCGAGGGTCTGGGGCCCGAGGCACTTCGCGGTGTCGCCTCGGCGGCGACCGAGGTCTCACTGCCTGCTGGCTCGTTGCTCATGCGCGCTGGAGAGGCCGCTGACGCGTTGTACGTGGTGGTGCGCGGCCGCCTCGTGGTGGTCGACGAGCTCGAGGACGACGAGGACCGAGCGCTGGACGAGCTCGGTCCCGGAACCGTCATCGGAGAGGTGGCGCTGCTCGCCGGCGGCGCCCGTTCGGCCACCGTCCGGGTGGCCGAGGACGCGAACCTGCTCCGGCTTTCGCGCCAGCAATTCGAGCGCCTGGTCCAGGAGGAGCCGACGGTCCTGGCTCGCGCCAGCGAGCTGGTGTCACGTCGGCTCCGCGGGTCGCAGTTGGCGGAATGGTCGGGCTGGACGGAGCGTTGTGGCCGCCAGGCCGATCACGTCTTGGTCGTTGCCCTGGCCGGTTCTCCCGCCGATCCAGAGGAGATCGAGAGGCAGCTCGATGTTCTTCGGGAGCGGGGTCCGGCTCCGCGAATGAGTCTGGTCCTGCTGTATCCCGATGCCGACTCGCGCCCCCTCGCGACCGCGCTTTGGCGCGATCTCCGTCGAGTTGACCGTCACTACCACGTGCGGCTCGGTTCGAGCGCCGACTTCATGCGTTTGGCGCGGATGCTCTCGGGTCGGGCGATCGGCCTGGTTCTCGGGGGAGGCGGTGCCCGTGGGTTCGCTCACATTGGAGTGTTGCGCGCCCTCGAGGAACTCGGAATCCCGATCGACATCGTCGGCGGTGCGAGCATGGGATCGCTGATCGCCGCCTGCTTCGCCATGGGGTTGAGCCCCCAAGAGATCCAGCAAAGGTGCCGAGAACACGGCATCTCGGTGTTCGACCCGACCCTACCCCTGGTCTCGCTCCTGGTAGGGCGAAAGATCCGGAGAGGCTTGACCGCGGTCTTTGGCGATCGTCAGATCGAGGACCTGTGGATCCCGTGCTTCGCTGTTTCGACCAAGCTCACCCGCGCCGAGACGATGGTCCACGATCGCGGCGCCCTGGCAGCGGCCGTTCGCTCCAGCGTGTCTATGCCAGGCATCATGCCGCCGGTGTTCTATGGTGGCGACCTGCTGGTCGATGGAGGTTTGCTGAACAACCTTCCCATCGACGTCATGAACTCGATGAGCGAGGGAGGACGGATCATCACGGTCGACGTCAGCCCGGACGTCGATCTCGCGCTGAGACAAGCGTTCGCATCCGAGCTGTCCGGGTGGCGGCTGCTGTGGAGCCGGCTCAACCCGTGGGCCAAGACCATGGAAGTGCCCGCCATCCACAGCATCCTGGTCCGAGCCACCCTCCTGGCTAGCGTCAAGGCTCGCGCCAGCAAGCTCGCCGACACCGTCCCGAGCCTTTACCTGCAGCCCGCAGTGGATCGCTGGGGCCTCCTGGACTTCAAGTCGCTCGATGACGTCGCGCAGGCCGGCTACGACTCATGCATCGACGCCATCCGAACTTGGTGGTCACAGGAGAATTCGCGGCGACCGGGATAGCCCACGGCCGCCGCGGTCACTCCGAGTCGCCTCACCTCGTCCGATTGGACGGCTGGCGCCAAGTGTCCAAGATCACCCCGAGGAGGCCCGACGAAGTCTCGGCAACGCGCCACGTCGCGCTCGGTGAAGGGGCACAAGGGGTTGAGCAGCTGGGCCACCGCGGAGACTTCCCCGTCCCGATTGCGCAAGGGAAGGCACAGAATCGACCTCGTCACGAATCCGGTCTTGCGGTCGATCTCGGGATTGAAGCGAGGATCGGAAGGTGCATCCGCCACCCGGGTCGCCCAACCGCTCTGGGCCACCGCACCCGCGATGCCAGTACCGAGTGGAATTCTGAGATCGACGTTCCCCCGCGGATCGTCCTGCCGCATCGCCGGAGTGCAAGGCGTGAAAGTGCGCGTGGTGGATGATCCCGGAAGTACATTCGGATCAAGACGCCGAAGAAGCGGCTGATCTCAGGCACTCGGCCTCGCTTCCGATCGGGCCAAGTACTCTTCGACCGAGAGACCCGTGAGTTCCATGTAGAGGGAATCAGGGCGCAGATCGACCCCTCCTGGCCACTCGGGAGGAGCGGTCCCGGTGACCGTTGGATCTCCTTGTCAACTGGCGTGTTCGAGCTCCTCTCGAATGACTCTTCGAAGGGTCTCTTCGAGCTCAGAACCCGATCCACGAATGTACTCCCGAAGCGCTCGATTGATGAGGCTCTGGTAGTTGCCCCCTCCGGCAGCCTCGACTTGGTCCCGAAACCAGTCCAGAACGTCCGTGTCGAGTCGGATCGTGATCCGGGTCTTTCCGGGCGGCACCTCAATGACCGGGCCGCGCTTCGCATGGGAGAAATCGTACTCGTCATTCATGGCTCTTGCTCGTAGTGCCGGCGCTCGAGGCGTGTCGCTTTGCGCGCCGAGATGATTCGAAGCCGCTCCCCCCGATAGGTGAACGCAACAACCAACAGTCGCCCGAGCGGATCGAGACCGATCGCGGCGAAGCGTTGTTCATCGTCGAGCTGATTCTCACGGACTGTCAGCGCCAGTTCGTCCTCGAGGGCGAGTGCTGCATCAGCGAATGAGACACCGTGCTTGGCTAGATTGACCTTGGCCTTCTCGGGGTCCCACTCGATGTCCACCGAGGCACTGTATGCACATCCGTGCAGACGGTCAAGTGGGCCGGTACCCGCCTCGAGCGCCGGAACCCGCGACCTGGAGTGAGCGTTGACAGATACCGGGTGCTCGAGAGGCGTGGCACCTCTGGCCGAGCGGCCCCTGTGCCCACTGGCATGCACTCACGTCGATAGGGTAAGCGCCTTGAGCGCAGCCAACCATGCGACTAGAGTGAGAAGGACGCGCACGCAGTTGAGGCGTTCCCAAATTGCTAGACGGGCTATCAGTTCCGTTGTCGACTTGTCCGCCCGCTGCATTCGGATCATCGTCGGGATGAAGTATCCAAAGGTGGAAATCCGCTCCACCAGAACGAGAAGAGCAGCAACCAGCCACCATTCCCGTCGCGCTTGAGAATGCCAAGCCAGAGGGATGTTCGCCAACGTCAGCAGCGTCAGCGGGATCGTGGTCGTAAACGCCCAGAACCGACGTCCGCTGTCGGGTGACCGCAACGACGCGGGTGGCGCACTCGTCCACAACGGTACGACGATCCTGGACTCGTACAGTCCCGCACCGAAGACAATGCCTAGGTTGATTACGAACAACCACAGCAAGGCGCTCGGAAAGTCCATTCGTGTCAGCCTCCGGCGCCGAGTCGCAGGTAGCCGAGTGCAATCAGCAGAACGAAGGCGAGGCAGTTCCGTGCAGCAGGACTGGTGCTTCTCGTCGATGTCACGACAAGGGCGTCGCCAACGCCGCCACGAGATCGCGACCGCAGTGCTTGAAGACAATGGCCTCGTCTTGAGTTCCCTCGACGTAGAATGGGGAGTCTCTCATCGGCCGGTTCTCCAGCGAGACGTTCTTCAGCGCTCCAGTTCTAGCGGGATCGTGGTTGTCACCACTCCCCAGCGACCTTCCAATGATGAAGCGCGTCATACCACGATCCCGCTAGACGTCACCCCGCCCAAGCAGCCGCAGACGGCTGCGGGCTCCTAGAAGTCTTGAACTCCAGAACTCGTGAGAACGTCCCGCCCCAAAACTTGACTCATCGAGTCAAGTTCGGGAGTTCAAGACTTCTGCGAGTGAGGGGAGGACGCTGGTTGACTGGACGTCGCACTCCACCACCTCACCCTGACCAAGCGCGAGAAACCACACAAGCATTCACCCCACCAACCCCCATCGACAGCTTCCCCGCAAGCCCCGCCGGCAACGTGGCGCCGGCGCAAGTGACGAACCGTTGATGAATCTTCCCGATCTCGCCATTCAGCTCCCCGGCACCAAGCGAAGTCGGCAGTACCCGACCACCCGCCAAGCCGAGATACTGCGCGGTGAGCTCCCAGCCGCCACCCGCGCTCATGCCATGGCCGAAGGTGCCCTTGCGCGCTGTGACCAACACTTCCTCAGGCAGTATCTCCCGTAAGGTGGCGACCTCGCTCCAATCTCCGGGGGTGGCGGTGGCGTGGAGATCCCAAGTGCCGACCTCAGACGGCTGAGCGCCCGCGTCGGCCAGCGCTTGCCGAATCGCCGCGAGTGGCCCTTCGTGCGACGGGGTGATGATGTGTTCGGCGTCCGCCGACGTGCCGATGCCGACCGGCTCCCAGCCGAGCGGTTGAAAGCCGCGGGCGGTCATGTGGTCGAGGTCACCGAGGATCCACAATGCGGCGCCGCCGGCGACGTGAGTGCCGCGCATTCCAGTCAGCGGCTTCGAGACCGCGGCGTCTGCCGAGATCACCCGCGCCTTGTAGAACGCGGCGACGTGGATCGGGTTGGGTGTCGGATCGGTGGCGCCGAGAACCACCGCCTTGGCCTCGCCGCGCCGGATCGCGTCGATCCCCAGCTTGAGCGCGACTCCGAAGGTGGCGCAGGCGGCGACCGGTGCGAAGGCGAGGCCGTGGATCCGGCCGAGCATCGACACCTGCGACGCGGGTCCGTTGTGGATGTTCCAGACCATCCCCGCCGAGACCTGGTTCCAGGGCGGCTCGGGCGCCTGCCATCGTTTCTGCATGGCGGCGTTGAGCGTCTGCTTCTTGCGGATCACCTGGGTTCGTCCCCTTTCGATGTCGCCCGTGATCTCGAGCCCTTCGGACTCGCGTAGCTCGTCGAGGTAGGTCCGGAGCTCGGGCGAGCGCGCCGCCCAGTAGCTGCGCCAGGCTGCCCGCGCCTCGTAGCGCAGGTCTTCGTCGGGCACCGTCGCGGGATCGGTGGGAGGCTGATCGGTGGGAGTCGCGGCCTCGAGCTCGCCGGTCGATTGCTGCGGGTTCTCGAGGTAGCGGGCGAGCGCCGAGTTGCGCACGGGGTCGGCCCAGAAGCGATCCCACTCGCGTTGCGCGCGATCGAGGGCGAGCGCGTTTCGGCGCGTGGTCTCGAGGTCGCCGACACCGGTGCCGATGTAGACGTGGGCGGCGGCGCCGAGCCGGGTGAGCTCGGCCTCGAGGCCCGGGTTCTGGCCGAGCGCCTGGATGAAGGCGCCGATCGCGTAGTGGGTGGGGGTGCCGAGAGTCGAGGCGATCTGGGCGTAGCGCCGCGGCGGAAACCGCTCTTCGATCCATGGGCGGTAGTCCTCGAGATCGAACTCCGGGACCCCGACCAAGAAATTGTTCGGGCCGAAACCCTCGAAAGCCTGGAGCCAGCTGCCGCCCGCCTCGAGGTTCGCGGCGAAGGCGTCGACGTTCGGCGAGCGTGGGGCGAC
>JAQBHE010000386.1:0-4488 GCA_032128015.1 Holophagae bacterium | reverse complement strand
GCTTCATCGAGACCCAGCCCGGCTGGATGCTCTTCAGGACGACGATGTCGAGCGCCCAGCCGACGAGGGCGAGCCCGCCCACGAGCACCGCGAGCCCACCTGCGAAGGCTGCCGCGAACCTCCATGTCCGCTCGGGTCCGGGTCTGCGAAGCGTCATGGGGACACCTCTGGCCGTCGTCTCTTGGTTGAAGGAGGGTAACGATGCCAATGGAGAATCTGTCGAAATCATCGATCTACGAGTAGATCACAACATTGGTCGTTTCTCCAGGAAAATATGCTTGTCTTTCAATGAGGGCGTTGGGGCGAATGTCGGGCGCGGAGGCAGTCTGCCGCCGCCAGTTGGCGCAAACCACTGCGCTGCTTGTGGTTACGGAGTCATGGGCGCTTCACCGTCGCTGGCTCGCTCGACCTTCCCCCAGCGTCGTATGCGCGAGCGGTGCCTACGACCTAAGGCCCTCTGTGCGTATCGCCGTTGTTGTCACGAGGGCGAGCCGGATGCTATGAACACGGGAATAAGAGGTATCATAGAACCGTGGATCAATACTCCTCCTTGGGCCCGACCGGCTCGACTCGGGCTTGCGCGCGCCCTTCGACAGCCTCGTCGGTCGCCGCCGAGGACGAGCGTTGAGCGCGGCGGTCGAGGGTGGTTCGGTGAACCTGGGCGATGCTGATCATCGCCTCGCCCGAGTGAGGATCAACGCCGCTGGCGAGCGCGCGATCGGGTTGGTCGTGCTCGGCGTGAAGTTCAGCCGACTCTCCGACTTGCTCAACAGCAGCGCTCGGTTCATCACGCTGTTCGAGGACGACGGCGAGGGCGAGATCGAATGGAACAGCTTCCGGGTGATCGCGAAGTCCGCGGTGTCGTACGTCGAGGTGGTCGGCGAGGCCACGCGTTTCGGCGTTCCCAAGATCCCGGGCGAGTTCTTGGCGATCGAGCTGCAACTGGCCAACCCGGCGGTTCGGGCGAGTGCCGAGGTCTTTCTGCCGACGGGCGCGAGCCTGGAGGCGGTGCTCGAGAGCAAGGATCCGTTCCTCAACCTCAGGAGCGTCGCCTTTCATCGCACGCTCGAACGCTATGACTACATCGCGGTGGGCAAGAGTCAGCTGGTGTCGGTGACGCCGAGCCGTGGCCAACAAGAGAGCAAGGGTTCGTAAGAGGGGACAAGAGGTATCGTGTAGGGCCATGGACCGACTGCCTCTCCTTCGACCCGAACAACTCGACTCGCGCCAGCGCGCGCTCTACGACAGCATCGTTGGCGGCAAGCGCGCGGGCGCCGGCCTCGCCGCCGGCGATGGTTCGCTGGTCGGTCCGTTCAACGCCTGGCTCCACCATCCCGAGCTCGGACGCCGGATCTCCGACCTCGGAGAAGGAGTGCGGTTCGGCGGTTCGTTGCCCAAGAACGTGATCGAGGTTGCGATTCTGGTGATGGCGCGCGACTGGCGCGCCCAGTTCGAAGGCTGGGCCCACGAGCGGATCGCCCACAGCAAAGGCGTCGCCAAAGAAGTGATCGCGGCGATTCGCGAGGGCAGGAAGCCGTCCTTCGCCGACGCCGACGAGGGTCTCGGCTGGGAGTTCGCGACCGAGCTGCTCGAGACTCGGCGGGTCAGCGACACGACCTACCGCCGGGTGGTCGACCGTTTCGGCTTCGCGGGCGCGGTCGATTTGGTGACCCTGCTCGGGTACTACTCCCTGGTGTCGATGACCCTCAACACCTTCGCGGTGCCGTTACCTCCCGGCCAACAGCCGCCCTACCCCGAAGACTGACCGCTCGGCAGGCAGGCGGCCAGCAGCTCGGGGTCGATGCTGCCGCCCGAGAGCACGCAGACCGCTGGGCCGCGTCGGTCGGGGTCGGCGAGCGCGGCGGCGACCGTGATCGCGCCCGCCGGCTCGACGACCACCTTGTTGTCGAGCGCGAGCGAGCGGATCGCGTCTCGAATCGCCGGCTCCTCGACCAGTCGCACCTCGTCGACCAGCGTTCTCAGCAACGGGTACATCTCGTCGGTGATGTAGGGCACCGCGATGCCATCGCAGATCGTCTGGCACTCGACCTCGACCGGTTGGCCGGCACGGAACGCCTCCGACAGCGCCGGACAGCCGGCCGGCTCGACGGCGACGATTCGGATCGCCGGTAGCCGCGCTCGAAGAGCTGCCGCGACGCCAGCAATCAGGCCGCCGCCGCCCACCGACACGTAGACCGTCTCGATGTCGGGACGGTCGGCCGCGATCTCGAGGCCGAGGGTGCCGTGGCCGACGATCATCCTCGGGTCGGTCCACGGGTGGATGAAGGCGAGGTCCTCGCCGGTCCAGCTGCGCTCCTCGAGGAAGCGGAAGACCTCGGCGGTGGGCACCAGACGCGGCTGACCGCCCAGTGCGCGCACCGCGTCGATCTTGGTGCGCGGCGCGCTCTCCGGCATCAGCGCGTGGGCGGCGACGCCGAAGTGCCGGCCGGCCCACGCCAGCGCCTGGGCGGTATTGCCGGCGCTCACGGTCAACAGGCCGCGAGCACGATCCTGCTCGTCGAGGGAGGCGACCGCGAAGAACACCCCGCGGATCTTGAACGAGCCAACCGGCTGATGGATCTCCGGCTTGAGCAAGATCTCCGGTTCTCGGGCGAGGCCCTTGCCACGCAACGGCACGAGGGGCGTGCGGACCAGGATCGGCGCGAGTACTTGCGCCGCGCGCTCGATCTCGTCGAGATTGGGTGCTTGGAGCGAGTCCACTCTCAGATCCAGTCGACCGGGATTCGCAGCACCCGGTCCTGGGCGTCGCGGTAGCAGACGTAGCCTTCGCGCCGGCCGAACAAGTAGAGGTCGCGCAACAGCTCGACGTCGCGCCGGCAATAGTCTTCGATCAGGTCGAAACGGCCCTGGCGATACCACTCGAGCGACTGCAGCCCATCGGCGCTCTTCTCGACGCCCAGGGTCGCGTGCCCAAGGCGCCCGAGCCCGATCTTCTCGCCGACCACCGACTCGACCTGCTCGAACAAGTCGAGCGTCGGCAGGGTGCGCCGGAAGTCTTCGCCGAGGTAGCCCGAGAGCACCGGATAGTCGAAGCGGAAGACGTTGAAGCCGACCACCAGGTCGGCGGAGCGCAGCTGCGCGGCAAGGTCGGCGGCGCGGTCTTCGCGGTAGACCTCGAACCGGCCTTCCTCGAGGTCGCAGGCGACCGCGAGCGCGATCCCGAGGCGATGCAGCCGGTGCCAGCCGCCGGCCTCTGCGGCCGAGCGTCGGGTCTCGATGTCGAATAGCACGGTCTTGGCCACCGCGCTGGCCGCCGGAAGACGACGGCGGGCGCCCCGATCGGGTCGCGGCGCGGCAGGCCGCGAAGTGTGGGTGCGCCGCGACTCGGGAGTGGACTTGGGAGTGGACCCGGGAGTGTCCGAGGGCTCGCCGAGGTCGAACAGGCTCGGTCCGCCGACCGCCTCGGCCGCGATCTGGTGGCTGGCCTCGATGCGGTAGCGGCCTCCCGCTGGCAGCTCGTAGGCGCGATGCTCGGCAGAGCCGGCGCCGGAATCGCCGGTCGACGTCTCGTCGAGCGTGGGCGCGCCAGGGTCGGCGACCGGGACCAGCGGCGCTTCGCGGCCGAGCAACAGCCGGAGCAGCCGCCCCGCCCCAGGCTTGTCGAGCGGCCGGTTGCCGTTGCCGCACTTGGGCGACTGGATGCAGCCTGGGCAGCCGTCGTCGCACCGGCAGTGCTCGAGCAGATCGAGCACCTTGTCGAGCAGCTCGGGGAGGCGGTGAAAGCCGCTCTCGGCGATGCCGACGCCGCCCGGGTGGCCGTCGTAGATGAACACAGCGCCGCTCTTCACCTGAGGGTGAAAGGCGATCGAGATTCCGCCGAGGTCGCCGCGGTCGCACAGCGCGAGCACCGGAAACAGCGAGATCGCGGCGTGCTCGGCGGCGTGGAGCGCGCCCATGAAGTCCTCGGCGTTCTCGCGCAGGGTCTCTTCGATCGCCCGCGGTGCGGCGAACCACAGCGCCACGGTCTCGAACTGCACCGGCGGCAGGTCGAGACTCTCTTGTCCCAGCTTCTCTTGGCCGACGATCCGCTTGCGCTCGAAGCCGACCACGCGTTCGGTAACCAGCACCCGGCCGAGCCAGGCGTGGAGCGGGCCATCGGTACGCTGGTCGAGAACCTCGAGGATGCGAGTGTCCTTCTCGGTGAGCGGCGCGGTGAAGAACTCGCAGCGGCTGGGCGTTGCGAGCACCCGCCGGCGCTCGACGTCGAGCTCGACGATCATGAACTGGCGGCCGGCGTGGAGGTAGACCGCTCCGGGGTGGCATTCGCGGAGCACCCGGATCCCGTCGACGGTGCCGATCGGGCGGCCGCTGGCGTCGCTGTCGATCCGGTAGCTGGCTCCTGAGCCGCGCAGGCTGAGCTCGCGATGGGGCGCCTTCTTGAGCGCGTGGATGGCGCCGCCGGCCTCGGTCTCGGCTAGCTCGAACCGGCGCAACAGATCGCCGACCAGCGGCGCGTGGCGCTCGAGA
>JAQBHE010000385.1:0-4238 GCA_032128015.1 Holophagae bacterium | reverse complement strand
CCGCGACGACCTGCTCTGAGTCTCGTATTGGGTCTCGTATTGGGTCTCGTATCGGGTCTGGTATCGGGTCACGTCTTGGCCGAAGACCGAATCGAGCTGGCTAGCGGAGATCTTCGCCGGCCGCTTTCCGGCCTCGAGTTGCCGCTGCGCCTCGATCTGATGATGCCGGAAGGGTCGCCATGGGAGCTCGAGCTCGGCTTTGGCAAGGGTCGTTACCTGCTCGGCCGGGCGGCTGCCGAGCCGGGAACCGGCTTTCTTGGAATCGAAGTCGCCCGTCCGTACTACCGGATCGCGGCGCGTCGCGCGAGCCGTCGAGGTCTGGCGAATCTCCATCTGTTGGCGGGCGACGCTCGCTACGTGCTGGCGGTGGTGCTCCCGGCACGTTTTGCGCGCGCGGTTCATGTCTACTTTCCCGATCCTTGGCCGAAGCTCCGTCACCACAAGCGCCGCTTCCTGGATCCCCAATCGATCGACCTGGTGCTCGACAAACTCCTGCCCGATGGCACGTTCAGTTTCGCCACCGACCACGCCGATCTCGGCGCCGCCGTCGCCGAGCTGCTGCGCCGGCACCCCGGTCTCGAGGTCAGCGAGCGGTCAACGGTCTGGGACGGAGGTCCGCGCACCAACTACGAGCGGAAGTACGTCGACGAGGGACGCCCGATCCTTCGTCTCGAGGCGCGCTGGGCGGACCCGCGAGCGCCGCGTGAGCTCCACCCCGACGGTGCCACCGCGATCCTGGTGGCGCCCAACGTCGGAGGCCAAGTCCTCTAAAGGAGCTCTGAGCTCTCTTCGCGCGCCGCGCGCGCCGCGAGCACACCGGCGACCTCCTTGCGCAACGCTGGC
The DNA here is from genome assembly GCA_032128015.1 of Holophagae bacterium. GTDB lineage: Bacteria > Acidobacteriota > Thermoanaerobaculia > Multivoradales > Multivoraceae > JAQBHE01. The sequence continues at coordinate 3,395 of JAQBHE010000385.1, read as the reverse complement.
TCGCAATAGACCCGGTACTGGTCGATGCGGGTGAGGTGACGGATGAATTGGCTGGCTTGCTCCATCGGCTCGAGGCGGCCGTCTTCTCCGAGCACCATCACCCGAGCCGGCCCCAGGCGGTGCGGGTCTTTGGCCGAGTTGGAGACCAGGAGCCGTCCTGGACCGAGACGCTGCAGCAGTGGCTCGAGAAGGCGCTCGAACTCGAGCTTCTGGTGGGCGCTCAGGTGCTCCCGGGTCTCGGCCGCGAGCAGGTAGCGCTCGCGATTGAGCACCGCCTGGGCATGGGGCGAATCCGACGCGCGCATCGCCGACAGCACCGAGACGTCGTCCTGGCGGAGGAAACCCTCCGGATCGGCGGACCAGCGCATGTTGCTTTCGATCAACCACTGATTGAGGTGCAGCTCGAGGACCTTGACCGTGACGTTGAAGTAGACCTGGGTGAACATGTAGTAGCGGGCGAGCACCAGCGCTTCCAGCGCATGAACGCCGCCGCGATCGACCCCGATTCCCCATTCGCCGGTCTCGTGGTCGAGCACCGGGGTGACGGTGTCGAGCACGCGGTCGAGGTCGAAGCGGCCGTACTCGACCCCGCAGAAGAGACTGTCGCGGCGCAGGTAGTCCATCTTGTCGACATCGAGCTCCCCGGACACTGCTTGGGAGGCGAGGCGGACCGCCCCCGAGCCGCCGCCCCGAAGGACCGCCAGCACCAGGTCCGGATCGAGGTCGTGGCGGACGAACAGCTCGAGAACATCCGGCAGGCCGATCAGCCGGCGCGACATCTCCTCGTGGTCGATGGCGTGCTCGAAGAGGTCCTCGGCGCTGTGGCTGAACGGAGCATGGCCAACGTCGTGGAGCAGCGCGGCTGCCCGCAACGCGCGGCGAGTGGCGGCGCGCGGGTCGGGGTCGAGCGGGCTGCTCTCGGCGGCGGCGAGGGCGTCGTATAGCCGGCCCGCCAGGTGCATCGCCCCGATGGCGTGGCTGAAGCGGCTGTGCTCGGCGCCGGGGAACACCAGCTGGGCGAGCCCGAGCTGCCGGATCTGGCGCAGGCGCTGCACCGGGCGACTGGCGATCAGCTCGGCTTCGAGCGCGTCGGCGCGGACGAAGCCGTGAACCGGATCGCGCAGCGACAGTCCGTGGTCGGGGTGGCGCACGGCAGGCTCGGTGCGGGCAGGGGGCTGCGGTGGGGCTCAGTCGTGCTCGGGGTCGCCGACTTGGCGGCGGAACGGGTGCGGGCCCATTCGTCGGCCAAAGAGCTTCGCCTGACGGTCAGGCGTCGTCGAGATCGTCGAGCTCAGGGTCCTCGATCTCGGCGGCGCCCTCGGCCACTTCGGCAGCGACATCGACGTCGACATCGACATCGAAGTCTTCGTCGGGCTCATCGGCCACGACCTCGGGGGCGGGCGCTGGCTCGGGCACCTCCTCGACAAGCCCGGTCGCGACATCGACGCCGCACCGCGGGCACACCGCCGATGGCCGGCCGAGATCGTAGAACCGCGTCTCGCACTCGCTGCATTCGTGTTTCTTGCCCAGCTCAACCATGCGATCGACCTCTGCCGCCAGCGAAGGCGAGAAGGTAGCACCCGGTTTTCGGAAGTGTCAACCAACGCAAACCGGGCCCGGGCGACGGTGCCGGCCGTAGGTCATTCGGGCGCGGCATTTCTCGGTGCGGGCCCGTGTTGCTGCTAGCATTCATCGGTTCGGCAGCCGGGCCGTTGAACCAACGAGCGGAGACTTCGATGCGACGATCGGCATGGGTGGTGCTCCTGGCGCTTGGCGCCTCTGGGCTCGGCGCGGGCGAGGTGCGCGGCCAGTCGGTGCCTGATCCGAAGGCCGCAGGACTCGAACCGCGCGCGCGCTTGGAACAGTTGGTCGAACGCGTGAAATGGGAGCAGAGCCGGCTGAAGACGCTGGGCGCCGATTTCGTCCAAGATCGAGTGAGCCAACTGCTGCTCGAGCCGGAAACCGCGCGCGGGGTGTTCCGGTACCAGTCTCCGGATCAGGTGCGCTGGGAGTACCTCGAGCCACGCCCGATCTTGATGACCATTCGTGGCGAGCAGATGACCACCTTCTTCGGCGATCTCGGCACCGCTGAACGGGTGTCGATTGGCAGCTACTCCGAGCAAGTTTTTCGATACCTGGGAGCGAGCGGATCGCTCGAGACGCTGATGAAATACTTCTCGCTGACCGCCAACTTCCCGGAGACCGACGGCGAGCCGTATCACCTCCAGCTGTTGCCCCGATACTCGAGGATCAAGAAGCGCCTACGGTCGATGGAGATCTGGCTCGACACTTCGAGCTACCTGCCGGTTCGCCTGCGCTATGTGGAAGCGAACGGCGATTCCACCGACTACCGATTCGAGAACATGGTCGCCAACAAGGAGATGCCGGCGAGCCTGTTCGACGTCAAACTGCCCGTCGGGACGGTGGTGCGTAGCATCGATCTGCGGAGCGGTCGCTGACGCCTGGCCCTCCGGTTGAGGCGCGCCGCGAGGCTGGCCCGCAGGTGCGCTCGGGCGCCCGTTTTTCTTTCGCGGTCGAGGCCACCGACGGCAGCGCCCGCCTCGGCCGGCTCGCGACCCCGCACGGCACGCTCGAGACCCCGGCATTCATGCCGGTGGGCACCCTCGGCGCGGTCAAGGGCCTGGGGCCCGAGAGCTTGGAACAGCTGGGCGCGACGATCTTGCTCGCGAACCTCTATCACCTGGCGCTGCGGCCCGGGATCGAGCTGATCGAGCGCATGGGCGGCCTGCACGCTTTCGTCGGCTGGGAGCGACCGCTGCTCACCGACAGCGGCGGCTACCAGGTATTCAGCCTGGCGGGCCTACGCACGATCGACGACGACGGAGTCAGTTTCCGCAGTGTCCACGACGGCTCGCCGATGCGCTTCACGCCGGAGGCGGTGGTCGACATGCAGGCGCGAATGGGGGTCGATGTCGCAATGATGCTCGACGAGTGCCCGCCCTGGCCGGTCGACCGACACCAGGCGGCGCGGGCGCTCGCGCGCACCAACCACTGGGCCCGTCGCGCCGCCGAGCACGCAGCGAGCAGCCCTCGGGCCGAGGGTCCGGCACTGTTCGGCATCGTCCAGGGCAGCTTCTTCGGCGACCTTCGCGAGCGAGCGGTCGAGCAGCTGGTGGAGCTCGAGCTCGACGGCTACGCCATCGGCGGGGTCAGCGTTGGCGAGGATCCCGAGCTCGGGCGAACGGTGGCGCGGCAGGTGGCGCCGGCGCTCCCCGCCGACCGACCGCGCTATCTGATGGGCGTCGGCACGCCTGCTGACATTGCCTTTGCGGTGAGTGCGGGCGTCGACCTGTTCGACTGCGTCCTGCCGTCGCGCAACGCTCGCCACGGCTATCTGTTCACCCGGGGCGGGGTGCTCCGGATCAAGAACGCCC
>JAQBHE010000384.1:0-11648 GCA_032128015.1 Holophagae bacterium | reverse complement strand
CACCGGGTTGGGCATCGGCGGATCGTCATCACCGGGTTGTCATGGCCCATCCGCCTACTGGACGCACTCCTAGGCTATCCTAGGCTCTTCGCCTTCGTCGGCGATCCCAAGCACCGTGAAAGCCCGGCCGCCATCCGTCGCCTTCTGGCGCGCCGCCCGGATCGCTGCCGATGTCGTCGCGGGGCTCGCCAGCCTGACCGTCGCCTTCCTGGCGCGGATCCACCTCGAGCTTCCGTTCACCGCCAGTGTCCTGCCGGCGGAGCGCCTGGCGCTGATCGGCCTCGCCGGGTTGCTGGTGGTGACCACTCAGGGCCCGCTGCTGTACTTCTTCGGGTTCTACGAGGTCCACCGACCGATCCATCGCGCGGAGCGGCTGCGCCGGCTGGCTCTGTTCGGCACTCTCCAAGGCCTGGTTCTGATGGGGTTCTACTTCCTCAGCGCTCAGGAGTTTCCGCGGACCGTGGTGCTGCTCTTCGCGCCCTTGAACCTCGGCATGCTGCAGCTTCTGCGCGCGGCGCTCGACCGGCTGGTGCCCGCATCCCGGCGTCGAGTGGCAATCGTCGGCCGAGGTCCGCGCGCCAACGAGCTCGCCGAAAGCATCGACCGTCACCGCGCCGAGGCAGTCTGGGTCGTCGGCCATGTCGACAGCCCCGACGACCCACCGGGTGTGCCGGGGCCAGGGCCACATCTCGGCTCGGTGGAGGACCTCCCCGATCTGATCGCCCGCGGCGCAATCGACGACATCATCATGACCAGCGAAGTCGACACCTGGCAAACCGCCCTGATCGACCGTCTGGCGCGCCGTCCCGACGCGCGCACCGCGATCTTGCTACTCCCCGGCCCGTTCGAGGCGCTGCTCGGTCGAATGCGCTACCGCTCGATTCAAGACATCCCGTTCATCGAAGTGGTGCGCGAGACCGAATGGCACACTCCCCGGCTGTCCAAGCGGCTGTTCGACCTGACGCTGGCGCTGCCGTTGCTGTTGCTCGCCGCGCCAGTGATCGTGGCATGCGGCGCGCTCGTGCGGCTGACCTCCCACGGGCCGGCGCTCTACTCGCAGGTGCGGGTGGGGCGCGATCGCCGACCCTTCGTCCTCCGCAAGTTGCGGACGATGACCGCCGACGCCGAAGATGACGGCGAGGAGGTCCTCGCTAGACATGCCGACCCACGGGCGACCCGGATTGGCGCAATCCTGCGCCGCCTACGCCTCGACGAGCTTCCCCAGTTGCTGCAGGTCGTTGCCGGCACCATAAGCCTGGTCGGTCCGCGGCCCGAACGTCCCGGGTTCGTCGAGCGGTATCTCGCCGAGGTCCCCGGCTACGCTGCGCGGTTCTCGATTCCCCCCGGCCTCACCGGCCTCGCCCAGGTCAGCGGCGACTATCACACGAGTCCGGAGAACAAGCTCCGCTATGACCTCGCGTATCTCGCGAACTGGAGCGTGTGGCTCGACTTGACGATTCTGCTGCGCACGGTACGCATCGTCCTGACCTCCCGCGGGGTGTAGCGGCAGGGGCAGGGCGGCGGCCCAGTCGTGGCGTGTTCGACTTCGGCAGCTGACACGAGATCAGGGCGCGGGGGGCGCGAGCGCGCCGAGGCGCGCAAGCGCGCCTTGGGGAATCTGGTCGAGCCAGGCCGGTTCGAGGAGCAGCGCTTGCCGAAGATGCTCGAGCGCAGCGATCTCCTCGCCGACCGCCCACTCGGTCCGACCGAGGTTCAGGAGAATCTCCGGTCGCGGCTCGACCTCGAGGGCCAAGCGGTACCAGTGGGCGGCCGCCGCGCGGTTGCCAAGGAGCAGGTGGTGACTGCCGATGGCGAGCGGGATCCGCGGGTCGCCGGGCGCCGCGTCCGCCGCTCTCCGTAGGGCCTCGAGGTTGCGCCCGAGCACCGCTCGATCGATTCGGCCCGTCGAGACCATCCCGGTCGCGGTGAGCTCGGCACCTTCGAGCACCACGCTCGCGCCCAATCTCGCCAAGGCGCGTTGACTCTGGTAGACCAGCGCCGCCGCCACCGCGACGACGATCACCACCCCGAGGATCCGCCGGGCCAGGCCGGTCATTCGGTCATCGCTCACTCGGCCATCGCCCGGCAACGTCCCAGTCGGTCGAGAACAGCCAGGCGAGGGCGGCCAGGATCGGATACGCGACCAGGCCGACGCGCAGCGGGAAGTTGGCGAGTGCCAAGGTCGCGACCGCAACCACCAACGCCCAACCGAGAGCCCGCGCTGTGGCGTCGAGGACGCCGACGGCGCCGAACCGAAGTCGACGCACCAGCACGAAGAGTCCGAACAGGAGCGCGGCGACTCCGAGAATGCCGGTCTCGGCCGCGACCTCGAGGTACTCGTTGTGCGCCTCACCGAACGCCGAGTAGGGGCCATGGGCCCGGTAGAACGGCACCCCCCGTTCCATCAACTCGAGCTTGGCGGTGCTGAATTCGGCCCCATAACCGCCGGCGCCGACCCCCAACAACGGGTGCCTCGCGAACAGCCAGCCGGCGACCCGCCAACCGTCGAGGCGGCCGGTCAGGACTTCGTTGAGCTCACCGTGAAGCAGCGCTGCCCCTTTGGCTTCGACGCGCTGGCGCAGCGGCTCGACACCGAGCGTCGCGATCGTCACCAAGAGCAGCACCCCCAGGGCAATGGTCCAGCGCCGCCTCTTCAGCAGCAGGAAGGCGAACACCCCGAGCCCGGCGATCACCGCCGCGAGGGGGCCGAGCGACTGGGTGACCAGAATGCCATAGAACAGCACGCAGAAGATCGTCGCCCAAACCGCGATCCGCCAGGGCGACCGGACCGGCTTACCCCCCCAACGGTCGACCAGCCGCTGCGCGGCGAGCAAGCAGGGCACCACCAAGTAAGCGCCCAAATCGCCGACGTTGCCGGCAAGCGAAGTCACAGCAAAACGCTCGGAGACGCCAGCGAATCCAATCGGCTGGTAGACCTCGTGGAACTGGAGGATACCGATCACCGACAGCAGCCAAGCCGGAAACACGACGATGCCGAGGGTGGCCCGCGGTCGCGGCAGGCCGAGCGACCAACCGATCACGCAGGCGACGCCAACCGTCAGACTCCACCAAGCATCGGCGAACTGCGCAGGATGGCGCCCGATCAGGAACCCCGTGCTGGTAACCAACCAGAACGGTCCGACCGCCCAGACCACCTCGCGCCGAAACAGCGACCGCCAGTCGGCAGACGCCGAACGGGCGAGCAACACGGCCAATGCCAGCAAGGATGCCAGTCCCAGCCACTCCGACCCCACCAGTTTCGGCAGCCGGAAGGGGTCCTTGAGCCCGGGGAGGAAGAGCAGCGGCGGCACGACCAGTGCCGCTGCGGCAAGGAAGCCGCCGAGCCGCGCAAGCCGGGATCCAACGACCACGCTCACGGTACGTTCCTGCGATCGCGGAATCTCACCACCGTCGCCAGCGCGAACACGGCCAGGCCGACTCCGAGAGCGTCGGCGACGCCGTCGGCGACCTCGAAGCTGCGCGCCGGGACCAGCAACTGGAGCCCCTCCAGCAACCAGCCGTAGCCGAGAGTGATCAGGCCGCTCAGCGCCGGTTGACGCCGAAACGCTGGCGCCAGTTCACCCAGCGAGCGATGGGCGAGGACGGCAAGCACAAGAAACACGAGGAAGTGTACGGCCTTGTCGCTGCCTGTCCCGGACCGACCGAGGTCGAACCAGCGCCACGGCCCGAGCCCTCCTCCAAGATCGAGCAGATCGTCAACCGGAGCCAGCAAGCCCACCGCGACGGCAACGGCCGCCACCGCCGCCGCCGCGTGCTTGGTCACCGAGCCCAAACTCCCAGGAAGACCGGCCTGCCGCATTCGCCAGTTGATCAGCGGCCGCCGATGAACCCGGCCTTCTCGAGGTGCAGAATGATCGCCTGAGCCGCGGCCTCCGGGTTGACCCCGGTGGTGTCGATCTCGAGGTCGGCGTCCGCTGGCGCCTCATACGGGTCGTTGACCCCGGTGAACGATTCGATCAAGCCGGCGCGAGCCTTGGCATACAGGCCTTTGCGATCTCGCTGCTCGCAAACCTCGATCGGAGTCGCTGCGAACACCAACAGGAAGCCGCCCACCGGTTCAATCATCTGGCGGACTTCTCGGCGGACGCTGGCGTAGGGGGCGATCGGCGCGCAGATTGCGATCCCGCCGTTCTTGGTGATCTCCGAGGCGACAAAGCCGATCCGGCGGATGTTGATGTCCCGGTGCTCTTTCGAGAAACCGAGCTCCGAAGAAAGATGGGTGCGCACCACGTCGCCATCGAGCAAGGTCACCGGACGGCCGCCAATCTCGAGGAGCTTGACCAGCAGCACCTGGGCGATCGTCGACTTTCCGGCCCCCGACAAACCGGTGAAGAACACCGTGAATCCCTGCTCCTTGCGCGGCGGATGGGATCGTCGCAGCTCCTCGGCGACCTCGGGGAAGGTGAACCACGCTGGAATCTCGGTCCCCTCGGCCAACCGCCGGCGCAGGTCGGTTCCCGAGATCGAGAGGGTGCGTACTCCTTCGCCAACTTCATCGAACGGCTCGTAGCTGTCGCGATCCTCGACATAGACCATCATCTTGAAGGGCACCATCTGGATCCCCAGCTCGTCCTGGTGCTCCTCGAGCAATTGCTGCGCGTCGTACGGGCCGTAGAACGGCTTGCCGCCGCCATCGGCGCCTGGTCCCGCGTGATCGCGGCCGACGATGAAATGGGTGCAGCCGTAGTTCTTGCGGATGATCGCGTGCCACACCGCCTCACGCGGACCCGCCATCCGCATCGCCAGCGGCAGCAACGACAGCTTGGCGGTGAGCGCCGGGTAGTGGCGCATCAACGCCTGGTAGCAGCGCACCCGCGTGTAGTGGTCGAGGTCGCCGGGCTTGGTCAGCCCGACCACCGGGTGGATCAACAGGTTGGCCTCGAGCTCGCGCGCCGCGCGCAGGGTCAGCTCGTAGTGCGCCCGGTGCAGAGGGTTGCGGGTTTGGAACGCGACGATGGTCCGCCAGCCCAACCGGGTCATCTCGGCGCGAAGCTCGGCCGGGGAGTGGCGGAGGGTCGGAAAATCGTAGTGGGCCGGGGGCCGCAGGCACTCGACCTTGCCGCCGACCGAGACATTGTTCGTGCGCTCGAACAGGTGGGCGACGCCCGGATGCTCGCGGTCGCGAGTGCCGTAGACGGACTCGCTCTCGAGCCCGCGATCGTGCTGCCAGATGTCCTCGACGTGGAGCATCGCGAGCATCACGCCTTCCGGGTCCCGCAACGCCAGCGGCTGCCCAGGCGACAACCGGTCCGCCACTGCCTCCGTGACATCGAGGGTCACCGGAATCGGCCACAGTTCTCCCGACGCCAACCGCATGCGTGTGCACACCGCTTCGAAGTCGGGCTGGGTCATGAAGCCCCCCAGGGGCGAGAATCCGCCGTCGCCGAGCATCTCGAGATCGCACATCTGGCGCGGGGTCAGCGCCCACGAGAGCCAATCGCGCGACTGCTCTTGGAGCTCAACCGCACGGGCTCCGTCGACCTGGAGATTGACCAGGGTTCCGCCATGCGGCGGACTGAATGCCGTTGCATCGGTCATGATCGCGACGTTCTCCGAGAAGTGGCACCCGGCGCCCTCGAGAGCCGCGCTCCTGGAGCCGGGGGTCGTGGAAGAAAGGTAGGATGCTGGCAGGAGGCACGCAAGTGCCTTGCGCGCAGGATAGCGCGGGCGAGATAGTACGAGAAGAAACGCTGGGGGTCCACCGTGAGCACGAACGAGTTGCCGCGCTTTGGTGGGCGGCTACAGCGGGTGGCACTCGTGCTGCTGGCGCTCTCCACTTGCGGGCTGGCAATCAGCCAGCACCGTGAGCTGGTCGCTGCTCGCAAGCGCCTGGCGGCGATCCTCGAGGACACGGGGGTCGCCGTGCGGCGACCTCAAGCCAGCGCCGATCTGGCTCGGGAACCCGACCCGATCCAAGCCCGGCTGGTGGTGGCGAGGGCGCTGCTCGCCGATGTTCTCGATCCGTCCCCGCGCGACATCGCCCCGACCGCTCGCACCGAACAGCGGCTGGTCTCGCTGCGACTCGCGCGCGACCTCGCCACCGAAGCGCTGGAGGAGCGCCCGGCGTCGCCTCAGGGTCTGATGATTCTCGGCGGCGCCACCTACCTCGAGCGTTCGATCGATCGTCGCGACGAGCTGCTCACTCGTTACCGCGACTGGGAGCTGCCGCTCGAGCGCGCCCGCGCCATCGCCCCCAACGAACCGGACCCACAGCGCTTCCTGAGCCTTGCCTACCTCGAAATCTGGCCGATGCTGTCCGAGGCGAAACAGCAGCTGACCCGCGAGATGCTGGGGGTGGCGTTCCGCGACCCCCAGAACGCCGAGGCATTCGTCGACGCGTGGCTGCGCGCCGCTGGCGACGGACCCGCCGCGTTCGACATCCTGCCTCTCGATCCGAGGGTGTGGGCGCGCGCCCAAGCGGTGCTGATCGCGAGCCAGCGATGGCCCCGGGCTGCTGCGGCCAACGCCCGGTTGCTCGAGGCGCTCGACCTTTCCTTTCGTACTTCCTTCGAAGTCGTCGATGCCCGGATCCGCGGTGGCGACATCCGTCGCGGTCGCGATGGTCTGATCGGGCTGGCGATCGCGGTACCGCCAGACACCCGCTGGCTCGGACTGTTCTCCTCGTTCCTCGAACGACTGCCGCCGGGACCGATGGCGAGTGGGCCCGCCAGCCTGCTCACGGCCTGGCTGCGTTGGAACTTGGACCGCTGCCTGATGGCGCACTGCCTCCTACCGCCGCACATTCACCAGCGTTTGCTAGGTCTCGCCGATGGTTTGGACCCGGTGACCGAAGCGCGCTCGTGGCTTGCCGCAGATCAGCTGGTGCAGGCCGAGAAGCGCGAGCCGCGGCTTGCGGACCCGAATCTGGATTCGTCGCTCTATTGGCTGCAGAAGGTGCCGCAGATGATCGCGCGCGGCGACCTCAAGAAGGCCCGCGCCGCCTTGACTCGGATTCGCCAGAACGAGCGTTCGACCGTGGTCTTCGCGGTTCGTAGTCTCGAGCTCGCCGAAGCCGAAGCGGCGGCGGCGGGCCGAGCAGAGCGCCCGAACCAGCGCGGGGGCTTCACCAGGAGCGCTTTGGAGTGGAAGCCCGAGGAGTGGACACAGTCCGGCGGGCAGTTTCGCTTGACGCTATGGCCGGCTCGGCCGGCGGCGACGCTGGTGCTCGAGTTCGGCCCTTCGCCGAGGGGGGGTGTCGTCGAGGTCCGCTGGGATGGTGGCACCCTCGGCGCCTTCGCGTTGACGCCGAGCACCTCCCGGTTGGTCCTCGCTGTCGACGCCGGAGAACAGCTCCACGTCCTGGAGATCCGCGCCCTCGGCGGCGCGCTGTCACCGCCAGCGGTTTCGGTCGGCGCCTAGCGTCTTTCCCGCCCAGCGCCCGCCCACTGGCCGGGCTCGCCCGCAGCGCCGGGCTCGCCCGCGGGGCCGGGTTCGCCCGCGGGGCCGGATTCGCCGGCAGCCGGGCGCGGGCTCGTCGTTTGCTTCGAAGACTTCGCCTGCCTCGAAGACTCGGACAGGCTCCGGGGCCGCGGGTCGGCGCTTTCTCGCGGCCACCATCCCCGAGGATCGGCCAACGCGACCCCGAGCAGAACCGCAAGGGTCAGCGCGTTGGCCGGCATCGACAGCCCGAAGTCGACGGACGAGTGCAGCGCCGCCGCGAGTAGCACTCCCAGTCCTCCCACCGCCGAAACCAACCGTGACCCGGGCTCGCCAGTGGCGATCCGAGATCCGAGACGCGCCGCCACCACCAAGGTCGCGGCGCCAACCAAGACCAGGCCCACCACGCCCGCGGTCGCCGCCAGCTCGAGGTAGTCATTGTGGGCGTGCCACCACTGACCCTCGAGGCCTTCCGGGCGGGTCAGAGAAATCGCCTCTCGAAAGCCCCCGATGCCGATCCCGACGAGCGGAAATCGCAGGAACAGATCCCATGCCGCCTGGAACGCCGGTAGGCGAACGCTCCACCGCAGCTCGTAGTTGGAGGTGGCGAACAACCGTTCGAGAGCCGGCCGCGCAGCTATCCACCACAGCACCGCTACCGCGAGAGCGGCAGCCAACAGACCGGCGCCCACCGCGCTCCAGCTGCGCCGCCCCCAGGCCAGCAGCAGGATCTGGAAACCGACGGTGAGGAGGGCAACAATGATGCCGGCTCGCGAACCGCTCAGGGATACACCGACCAGCAACCAGATCCACAACCCCGCCGGGATCGACCACCTGGGAATCAACGAGCGTCGACCGTGGTCGGCGTCGTCTTTGCCGCGACGCACCGCGATCACGGTCGCAGCGAAGAGCACCGGCAGGACCAACTCGAGGTAGAACGCCAGGTGGTCCGGGTTAACGAACGTGCCGCGCAACCGACCTGCGGTCGCCGGGATCTCGACCCCCCAAATCCTGCCATCGCCGCTCGACAGCTCGAACATCCCGAACAAGGGCTGGAACGCCGCCGAGGCGCAGACCGCGGCCACCAGCACCCTGCGCCCCCCTCGAGAGGTGGCGACGCTGGCCGCCAACCAACCCGCGGCCGCGACCATCAGCCAGGCCACGCCGATCGCTCGCGCGCTCCACGGAGAGATCGAGAGCGCGAGCCAACCGCCCGCTTGCTGGCCCGGCTCGAGCAACTCGAGGTGCCCCGGCGAAAGCAGGGTGACGAGGCGCGTCGGCAACCGCAGGGACTGGAGGACGCCGAACAACCCGACGCCGCCCAGCAGGGCCGCCGGCAACACCGCAGCGTTTCGCCCCCGCGAGGCACCACCGGCGACCGCCGCGACCAACAGCCCGACCGCGATCCATCCGACAAACAAGGTCCGATAGCCGGCGGTGACGCTTCCGAAGGGCAACGGCGCCCACACCAGGAGGGCGCCTAGGACCAAGGCGGGCAAGTGCTGTGGATCGCGTATCATCCGCGCTCGGGCTCGCGCGGGAATGTACCACTTGCCGAAACAGCGCTCGATGCGCAGGCGACAGCTCGCCACCGCAGGCTTGTTCTTGGCGCTGGTGCCGGTGCTGGCAGGGGCCCAGAGCTCCCAGTATCAAGAACCGGGGACCCAGGCCGAACGCTCGCGAGAGAACCAAGAGCAGCTCGACCGGGCAATCCGCGAAGCCCGTTGGTCGCTCGGTTCGGTGAAGCTCGATCCCTGGGTCGGGCTCCGCGACGCGGCGTGGATCGACCAGGTCTCCAGCGCGGGCGGCGAGGGCGACTTTTCGGTGACGGCCGGAGTCGGACTGCGCGCCTTCGTACCGCTGGGCAGGACCACCCTGACCCTCTGGGCGCTGCCCGAGTACGTGTGGTGGCGCCGGCTCGAAGACCGAAGAGGAACCGCAGGCAGATTCGGCGCTGGCTGGTTCGCCTACTTGAGCCGCGCCACGGTAGAAGCCACCGCAGAGTCCAGCGAAAGCCAGCTGATCGTGACTCCCGAATCGCGCAGCCGGGTGCCGCAGCGAGTCGCCACCTCCCGATTGCTGGTCGCAGTTCAGCTCTATCGGTCGCTCGAGGCCTTCGGCCAAGCCGAGGAGCAGGCATTCAGCCACCAGACCCCGGCCGATCTGCAGGCCGGTCCCGCCTTTGAGTCTCTCGACCGCACGGAACGCGATCTCCGTCTCGGCCTGCGCATGCGACTGGGCGCTCACCTTCGGATGGGTCTCGGGCTGGAGTCACAAGAGGTCGATTTTGATCGCCATGCTCTGGTGGCCATCGAGCCCGCGGCCTCGCCGTTCCTCGACTTGCGGTACGAGGGCGCCCGGACATTCTTCGAGAGCCGCTGGTTGAGACGACGGATCGAGCCCAGCGGTTTCTCGGGATTTCCTGCAATCGATGAGAACCTGGGAACGGTGCTGGCCAGTCTCAACTCGAGCGACCAGCGGCGCTCCATCCAGCTCTACGGCCGGCGCAACCTCATCTACGCACTGCTCCAGGGAAGCTCGCTCTCGATCGAGGAGATCGTGGGCACCGGAGCCACATGGGCCTTCACCCAGCGCCTCGATGGCCGAGTATTCTACGAGCGAGGTACCCTCGAAGATGCCGGCCGCCTCACCGATGGCCCGAGATCGAGCCAAGACCTCGAAGCCTACGGAGGCGACATCGGGGTCAAGCTGCCAGCCAAGATGAGCCTCGCCATCGTTTTCACATCGCGCCGCCTGGGAGCCGCCGACGGCTTCACGGGCCCCGAGCGCCAGCTCGGCATCCGCTTCAACCTCGGCTCGCTCGACTGGCCCTGATCCGCGCTACGAGATCCGAGAGTTCGCCGGTGAGTGAGCCCGCGCGTCGGCAGGCTTGCTTGCGTCCCTGGTAGCGCGAAGCGCCTCGCGAGGCTGCCCCGTGGCGAGGACCACGGTGCGCGCTAACCATATAATCGGCGATCGGGCGCACTTCTCCCGCCGAGACGCGGGATGGCTGCGGCGCCCGGGACATCGAGTCAGCTCGAGATGACCACAAACCAGGCTATCCCTCCATCAAGTCCCCCGTGGACCACGGGCTGGCTGCCGCACGGGCACCGGTGTTGCTCGGCAATGCTCGGACTGGCGTGGCTCGCGCTTCTGGCTGCTCCGTCGACCGCCCAGGATTACGTCATCGGACCCCGTGACGTGGTGGCCCTCAAGGTCGTTCAGGCTCCCGAGTTCGACGGCTCCTTCAAGGTCGGTGAAAGTGGCCAAATCAATCACCCGCTGATCGGCGACGTGCAGCTCGCGGGCCTCACGCGGCCCGCCGCCGAGCAGAAGATCCGAGAGCTGCTCGAAGTTCGCTTCCTCCAGAAGGGGCGCGCAACCGTTTCACTCGAGGTCGGCGAGTACCTGTCACGTCCGATCCACTTGCTCGGGGCGGTGAAGAAGCCTGGTCAGCTGCCATCATTCCGGCGTTGGACACTCCTCCAGGCGATCACCGAAGCGGGAGGTTTGAACGCCGGGCGCGGCTCGGTGGCTCAGATCACTCGTCGTGCCGGCAACGGTCTCGGCGACCGCATCGACATCGACCTCGATGACCTATTGCTGCGCGGCGACCCGCGGTTGAACCTGCCGTTGTTCCCCGACGATGTCGTGAACTTCCCCGAGAGCTATGAGATCACCGTCTACTGTCTCGGCGAGGTCGTAGCACCGGGCGCCATCACGTTCTCGAGCAGCGAAGACGTCACCTTGATGGCGGCAATCGCCAAGGCCGGAGGCCTGACCGATCGCGCCAAGCGCCGGATCGTCATCAAACGCCAGAGCGAAAACGGCATGGTGGAAGACATCCAGGCCAACTACAAGGACATTCTCGAGGGTCGCGCGCCCAATATCACCCTCCAGAAGGGCGACCTGATTCAGGTCGGCATGTCGTTTCTGTGATCCTCTCGGACGATCCTCTCGGACGGCGACGATGAGCGACACCTACGAGCTCGATACGAGCGCGCGCGCAGAGGGCGGGGACCTGAACGTCCGCGAGTACCTCGACATCCTCAGACGGCACTGGCGGGCCATCATCGCCGCCGGGCTGCTTGGCGTCGGCGGCGGACTCGTACACTACTTCAACACTCCGGACACGTTCCAGGCGACCACTCGGATCCAGATCGAGCGCCGCAGCACCAACCCTCTGGGCAACGAAGTGTCGTTCTTCGAGAGCTGGTGGAACCCCGAGTTCTATCCGACCCAACGCGAGA
>JAQBHE010000383.1:0-7120 GCA_032128015.1 Holophagae bacterium | reverse complement strand
CGGCATCTCGCGCGACGCCACTCGGCGCTGGATCGACTTCGCCCAGGGTCGGGATTCTTCGTAACTGAGGAGCGACATCTGCGCGGAGGTACCTTGCCGGTGGCAGCTCTGGCAGGAGCGCTGGAAGATAGGAGCGAAATCGCGGCTGAAGGTCGGCGCGCCGGCGTCGGCGGTCGAGGTCGCGGACGAAGTCGCGGCAGTGGCCGAGAGCGGTAGCACCACGAGAACGAAAGCCAACAGCGCGATGTGCAGCCGCGGCAAGCGAGGAGGGGAAGCAAGAGGACGAGTCATGGCGGGGTCCTCACGGCGGTGTCGAGGCGTGACCGGTGGCGTGTCAGGTTGCGATCAACAGTACCACGCCGAGATCGGCGACTAGCTCCCCTCGATCGCTTCGGCGCGGGCTCGATCGAGGAGGTCGTTGACGCCGCCTTCTACCGACAGGCGGTCGAGCAAGCCCTCGTCCAAGAGGCCAGCGCGTACCCGCAAGACCGCGATCACGTCGCGCCACTGGCGATCGGAAACTTCGCCGCCGAGCCGGAACCAGATCAGCTTCTGGATCACGGTGTCTTCAGCTCCCGACATCGGCACCGTCGCCGCGGTGGGCCCGATAGCGATCGTCTCGCCGCGTCGGATCTGCCCGTGGCGGAGCTCATCCGTTCGGGCGACGAAAACGTCGACCTTGAACAAGGTGGCAAGGTGGATGATGTTGAACGAGGCACCGCGGGCGACCGCCTCGGTCACGAGCTCGAGGTCGATGTAGTAGTCACCCGCGAGACGACGGACGAGCTCTGGGACCTTGCCCTGGGTAAGGTCGGCCCCGATGTCGACGTCCTGAGTCGAACGGGGTTCTCCCCACACCGAGCTCGCGAGCGAACCGCCTACGACGTGAGGGATACCGAGTTCGTCCAAGATCCGGGCGACCTGGATCGCGATCTCGAGGGCTGATTCGGCGGCCAGCGTCGGCTCCGCTCAGCGACCCTTGGTCTCGGGATCCCAGCCGAAGACTCGGATCATGGTTTCCCGATCGAGCCGAAGTGACGCCAAACGGAGCTCCAGCTCACGCGGTTCGAGCGGGCCGTACTGGGCTTCCAGTCGCGCCGTCGCCATCGCTTCTGCTGTGCGATTCAGGTCGATGACCCGTGCCAGCTTCTGGCGCGGCGTCATTCGCCGGTACCGTTCGGCGAGGAAGTCCTCGATCGCCCGCGGCGTGTCTCTCACCCCGCAATTCTACCCGGCTACTCGGCCGTCCGGCTCGACGCCGCCGCGCCGGTCAGCGCTTCTTGCTCTTCGTGTCCTTCGCCTTGCCGAAGAAGGCGCGCATCAGGAGCAGCAGCAGGACCGCGCCCCCGATCGCCAGCGCCAGGCTGCGGATGTCGAAGCCCTGGAAGTCGCCGAAGCCGATGAGCGTGCCCAGGTAGCCGCCGACCAGGGCGCCGCCGATGCCGACGATGATCGTGACGATCAACCCGCCGCGGTCCTTTCCAGGAACCAGCAGCTTGGCAACGCCGCCGGCGATCAGTCCGACCAGAATCCATCCGATGCAGCCCATGGCGTTCTCCTCTTCCTCGGCCGCGACCATCGCGCCGACAGCGGGACCAGCGCCGTTCAGGTTACCAGTTCGTCACGGGCTGCCTGTTCGACCTGCGCCCCGAAGCCGAAGCGCGTTCTGCCGAGCGGCTCTGCGGGTCGCGCCGGCTTCACAAACCGCTGAGCGGGCTGGCGATCGCGCCATCCTCATCTGCCGGGTCGGCGTATGCCCAGACCATCCATCCGAGGTTCCTCTCGCCCGCAGGGGAGTCGCCCCACCTGACTTCGACCGCAGGGTCGGGGTTGCTCGAGTTTTCGGCGCTGTTGTCGTACCCCATGGCGACGGCGACTGTGGAGCCTGCGGGAAGCGTCAGAGGCTCGCGGAAGCGGTACTCGGTCTGCCAGTCGAAGTCGAAGCTTGGGACCTCGAGGAGAGTCTTCTCGCCGCCGTCCGGGAACCGCGCGACGTATCTTGCCGACACGCCTCGCGAGCGCATCTCGGGCCGGAGTGCGAACACCAGGATCGATCTGCCGAAGGTCCTCTGCGAGGTAACGAGCACGTCCTTGGAGCCTGGCGGCAGCACCAGCTTGCGGGGATCGGCAACCGCCGTCACATGGACCTGACGCAACGGCCGATCGGCGAACCGGATCGCTATCTTCGAGCGGTCGCTAACGCCGGTGCCGGGTCCCGCCCCCTTGTGGAAGTGAACCTGGAGCATCAGCTTCGAGCCCGTGCGAAGACCGATGCCGAAGCCGTCCGGAAGCGAGCCGGACTCGATGCTGGGGGCGATTCCCGGCAGCATCTCAATCGCACTCGGTGCTTCGCCCGGGTGGCGCGGCGCCAGCGCGAAGGCGGTGATGTGGTGAACCGCGGTGGAGTCGGCCCCAACCTCGACCGCGGTGATGAAGCGGTCGGTGGACAGCATCTCCGCGGGAACATCCTCGAGCGGCAGGTTGACCGTGAGGTCGCCGACGTCGTCGGCAACGAAGAACGGTTCTCGGAGACCGAGGACCAGGTCGGGCTCGCCGATCGACCATTCGCTCGCGGGCCACTCCAGCGGCGACGGTCCGTCGACCAGGTCGCCCGCGGGCGCGCCCGACTCGGCCCAGCGCACCACGGTGTCGATGTCGGCTTGGTCGAGGGCGCGCTCGTTCGCGAACACTCCATGGTGGTGGGGAGCGGCGTGCCAGGGTGGCATCGTCCGCTCGCCGACCGCCTTGGCGACGGCCTGTGCCCACGGTCCAGCGTCGCTGTAGTCGAGCAACGAGATCGGCGCCACCATGCGCCGGTAGACCCCCGCTGGGCGATGGCAGGTCTGGCAGTGGCGTTGGAGGATCGGAAGTACGTCGCGGTAGAAAGTCGGAGGCGCGTCGTCAGAGCGAACGCTGGGGCCGGCGCTCGCGGCCCCCGCGAACAGGGCCAGCAGAGTCGCGGCGACGATCGCCCAGCCTGTCGCGCTGGCGAGTGCATGCAATGGGATTCGAGTCATCGAGTCCGTTGTCCTTTGGCTGTTGACCGAGCCATTGGGAGATGGATTCGAGTTTCCATCATCGAGCCTACCAATGGGCCGCGTCAAAGCCCGCGTTCTTGGCGCCTCGATCCACCTGCGATGGGACCCGTTGCACCCGTGATGATACAATGTACAAATTGTGCTCGATCTGGATCGGATCGTCTCGATGTCCGAAGGCCCGGACCGGACGGCCGCTCTGGTCGAGTGGATACAGGGCCAGC
Organism: Holophagae bacterium; assembly: GCA_032128015.1. Lineage (GTDB taxonomy): Bacteria > Acidobacteriota > Thermoanaerobaculia > Multivoradales > Multivoraceae > JAQBHE01. The sequence goes on along the minus strand of JAQBHE010000383.1, from coordinate 3,861 downwards.
CCGGAGGAGGCGAGGTTCCGATTCTCGTCGGTGGCGCGGCTGTCGAGTTGTTCACCGGTGGCGCGTACAGAACCGGAGATCTCGATTTCGTAGGCAGAATCTCACCCGAGGCCGGGTTGCGTCTTCGGAAGCATGGCTTCCGAAGAGCTGGACGACACTGGATCCGTGACGAAGGGGAGATCTTTATCGAGTTGCCAGCCGCTACTCTCGATCCCGATGAGATGGCTGTCGACTTGCGGCGCGGCGAAGTCGTGGTCCGCGTGATCGCTCCCGAGGATCTGGTGATCGATCGCTTGGCGGCGTGGCAGTTCTGGGAATCGGCCGAGGACGCTGTCAATGCTTTCCTCATCTGGCGAGCCAACGATCTCGACCGGAGTCGGCTCGAGGCAAGAGCTGAGAGGCGCGAAGTTTTGGCTGCGCTGAGGTCACTTGAGGCGTTTCGAGCTCGCTGGGAGAAAGAGGATCCGTGCGCGGATGAACTGGCGCGCTGGGCCTCCGGGAAGCCGTGAGAACGATCGAGCCGAAGCACCGGCCGCTGAGTTTCGAGCTGCCGCGGCTTCGCCGGAAGCGCCCGCGCTGTTTCGAGGAGTGGTGCGCACTGCGAAGATGGAACCGGCTCCCGGATCAAGAGCGGGCGATCATCGGTTTTCAGTTGCGCGAAGCGCGGGAACGCGCCGGCCTGACACAAGTAGAGCTGGCTCGTCGGCTTGCGTGTAGTCAGCAAGCCGTTTCTCAGGCGGAGCGATGGTCCAGCAATCCGACGGTCGAGCTCTTGCGCTGCTGGGCGGAAGCGGTAGGCGCTGAGCTCGAGATAGCGTTCAGAGCGGCGGGGAAGGTCAGTTCAAAGTGACAGGCACCGAAATTCTTGTCGTGTGAGACCGCGGTCGCCGGTGGGGCGCTTATTTGTTGGCGCTCGACGACTGGCAACAACCGAGGCGGCAGCCAGCTCCGCGAGCTCAGTCGTCGCCCCGAGCGCCGGTGCAAGTCGCTCGCCTTTGGGGATCGCCTAGCGACAACACATGGTCTTCCCAGTGCCTTCGTGATCGCCAGCGATTGTCTCGGCGAGCCGCGCGACGAAAGCTCCATCGCCCAAGGGACGACCGGATCGCGTAGATTCCCGCAGTCGTTGCTGCTGATCCTCGGGCGGAGGACCCTCGCCGAATAGCTGGGCCCAACCAGCGCGGTCGAGACCGAGATCTTCGCTGATCAAGGGGTCGCAATCGGCGAGTCCGAGGTGGCTGCGCGCGCTCGACCATCTCCAATCCTCGGGACGCTCGACGAGTCCGGAGCGCACCGGATTGAACAGCATGTAGCGAATCGCAACCCAGGTATGGGCGGGATCCATGGCGCACGAGTAGAACCGTTCCTGCCACAAATGGCCGGTCCAGCCTTTTCTCCGGTTGATCCGCCAGGCATGGCGCCAGTGGCACTGGCCGAAGGCGCGGGCGAGCGAGTCCTCACGCAGCGGCGTCGCGCTGAGGTGTACATGGTTTGGCATCAGGCAGTAGGCGCTGATCCGAACCCCGTGTTCAACGGCCTTCGCTTGCAGCAGGCTCAGGTAGCCCGTGTAGTCGCTGTCTTCGAAGAAGGTCGGAAGCCGGCGGGCGCCGCGCTGGGTGACGTGGTGGGGGACTTGGGCGACGACGGTGCGTGGTGCTCGTGGCATGACCAGAGAGACGGAAAACGTGTCGGTCGTCGCTCGCGCAGGAGGCGACAGATATTCCGGTGCCTGTCACTTTGCGGGGTCTGGAGCCAGAGAGACGGAAAACGTGTCGGTCGTCGCTCGCGCAAGAGGCGACAGATATTCCGGTGCCTGTCACTTTGCGGGGTCTGGAGTGCTTGAGGGCGCGCTCGTTCGCGAAGACTCCTCGGGTGATCCGAGGAGGCGTCCCAGGGCGGCATCGTGCGCTCGCCGACCGCCTTGGCGATCACCTGCGCCCACGGTCCAGCGTCGCTGTGGTCGAGCAGTGAGATCGGCGCCACCATGCGCCGGTAGATCCCTGCCGGGCGATGGCAGGTCTGGCAGTGGCGCTGGAGGATCGGCAATACGTCGGGGTAGAAGGTCGGCGTCGCGTTTTTCACGGCCGGCGCTCGTGGCGCCCGCGAGCGGGGTCAGCAGAGTCGAGGCCACGACCGCCCAACCCGTCGCGCTGGCGGAGGCGCGAGATGGAATTCGAGTCATCGGGTCAGTCGCCCTGGGAGTGGTCCTGTGACTGGCGCCGAGGCCACCGGGTGGTCGGATTCGAGTCTCTGCCCATCCGAGCCTACCAATGAGCCGTGTCGCAGGCGCTGCAGGCGCCCGCGATCCCTCCGGCAGGCTCAGCAGGTGGTGGGTTTTGGGAACACTCGGCGATGATCTATCATTCGGTACTCGCCGAGTGATTGTCGTCGGGGTGCCGGCCAGCACGAGAGGAGATCCGTGACTCGATCGAAAACTCGCTCTCTCTTCGGACTCGCCGCGCTGGTGGTAACCGCGGGCGCCACGGTCGCGGCCGCGCCGGGCGAGGTCGGCCGCGGCGACATCGGGCTGCCAGCAGAGGGCGGGGCGGCGATGGCGACCACGATCACCCTGGTACCGAGCGCGCCGTTCGTGTTGACCGGCGGCACGGTCGATGTCGCGGTGGTGATCTCCGGCCTAGGGAACGCCGCAGCGCCCTCGCTCGGCGCTTTCGACCTCAAAGTCCAGTTCGATCCAGCACGATTCTCCTTCCAATCGGTCGCCTTCGGACCCCAGCTGGGCAACCTCGGAGTGCCGGAGGCTCTCACCGGGCAGACACTGGCGTCTCCGAACTTCGGGGCCTTCGAAGTCTCTCTGTTGCCGGCGGCGAACCTCTTGGCCGCGCAGCCGGGGACCTTCACGCTGTACACCGTGACCTTCAAGTCGCTGAGCGGCGGCACCGGTCAGTTCTCCGCGACGGTGAACGCCATCGGCGACCAGAACGGCAATCCGCTGGTCATCGGGCCGATCGCACCGGTGAACGTCCAGACCGGACCGCCAGACATCCCGACGATGGGGACCTGGGGTCTAATAGCCCTGATCGGCGTATTGGTCGGCAGCGGCTTGGTTTGGCTGCGGAGGATCCCCTCTTGAGCTGGCCGCGGATCGTGCGCACGAAGTCTGTGGCGCTGCTTCTGGCGGCGCTCCTGGCGACCGCAGTGTGGGCGATGGTCCCTGGCGATCTCGACGGCGACACCGATGTCGACACCGACGACATCGGGATCATCCTGGCGGCACTCAACACCCCGGCGGTGGGTTCCCCCGATCCCAAGGACCTCGACGCCGACGGCACCATCACGATCAACGACGCGCGCAAGGCCGTGCTGCTGTGTACCCGACCGTTGTGCTCCAACCTCAACGGAGCGCCGAACGCGGTCGACGACGCGACGACGGTCGCCGAAGGTGGAACGGTGACCATGCTCACCGGCGGGGCGACCAGCGTGTTGACCAACGACACCGATCCCGACGGCGATTCGATCGCGGTTACCACCGCGCCGCTGCCCACGGTCACCAACGGCACGCTGGTGCTCAACGCCGACGGCACGTTCAGCTACACCCATGACGGATCCGAGACCACCAGCGATACGTTCACCTACGAGGTGTGCGACAACCGGATGCCGAAGCTGTGCGACACCGCGATGGTGGCGATCACGGTTACGCCGGTCAACGATGCGCCGACAGCCACCAACCTGACGCAGACCAAGACCTACACCGAAGGCGACGCCTCGGTTGCCTTGGATGACATCGTCGTCGGCGACGTCGATACCAGTCCGGCTCAGACGATCACGGCCACGTTGACGCTCGCCAACACGGCGACCGGGGTCTTGACTGCGGGAAGTGGCAACGGTGAGGTGTACACGGCG
>JAQBHE010000382.1:0-6573 GCA_032128015.1 Holophagae bacterium | reverse complement strand
CAGGGTGTTCTTGGCCTCGGGGTCGGCGGTCGGGGTCCAGAAGCCGACCACGGTCATGCCGTGCTTCTCGAACAGGCCGATGGTGTGGTCGCGGAAGCGCCGGTGCAGGTCGTCGAGCTTGCCCTCCTCGGCGGTGTAGGTCCGCAGCTCGTAGGCGCGGGTGTCGGCCGCGAGAACCGGCGAGAAGGCAGCGCAGGCGAAGAGCAGGACGAGACCGAGGCCGAGGGACAGGGAGATCGTGGTGCGAGACCGGGTCACGGGTCACCTCCTGGGCAATGGTTGGGCCGATACTGAGATCGGGCCAAGCATGCCACTTCTCGTCTCGCTCCGGGGAGGAGCGGCCGCTATCCCCGGAGGGCCTCGATGGTGCGCGTGCCCGCGCCGCTACCATCCCACGAGCTCGCCGTCCCAGGCGCTCTCGCGACCGTTGGGGTAGACGAGCACCGCGGTGATCTTCTTGCCATCGGTGATCTCGCCGTGGAGACCGAAGTCGCCGTACGGGGACTCGACCTTGGCCTGGTAGCGGTCGCCGTCCCAGACCACGTCGTGGACGCGTGACGCTTCGAGCTGGTTGTTCCAGATGATCCAGTATTGGCCGTCGCCCTGGCGCGGCAGCACCAGCGGCGCCCAGCTATCGGGCTGGGAGCGATCCTCGGGCTTCTTCCCGCTCAGCGCGTACACCTGGCCCGGGAACTGCTTCGCGAGCTCGGCGAGCTTGCGGGTGCGGATTTGGTGGGGAGTCTGTGGCCACAGATTGTCCTTGGCGACGAAGTCGACGAAGCCGATCATCATCTCGTTGAACGACTCGTTGCCGAACCTCACCGCCTTGGTGGGGTCGGGGTTCACCGGGTTGTCGGTGGAGTTGTCGAAGTGAGCGATCACCTCGATCCGGGTCCCCCCGCGGACCTCGAGCGGCGGCGAGAGCTCGTAGACCGTCTGCCAGTTGAAGTCCCAACGCGGCACGGTCATCAAGGTCTCGGTGCGACCGTCGAGGTAGTGGGCGAGGAAGGTGAAGTCGGTGCCGCGGAAGTGCATGTGCGGAATCAGCGACAGGATCTTGCCGTCTTCCCAGAACGTCCGGCTCGCTCGCACCTCGTGGCCCTTGGCGCCGGCCGGAATCTCGAACCCCTCGTTCATGATCCAGATGTTGGCGAGGGCGCGGTCGATCTCGCCCTCTTTCGCGAAGTGCAGGCCGACGCGGGTCGTGTCCTTCTGCTCGCTATCGGTGGGGTGGAAGTGCATGTCGGCGATCACGTTCGAGCCCTTCGGCAACAGCCGTCCGGTGCCTTTCGGGAACACCATCGGGTCGGTGCCGGCGGCCCAGGCGCCGAGCCAACCCTCTTGCGGATCGACGTCGAATCCCTTGACCGCGATCGCGATCACGTGGTGGACCACCGTCGAATTACCGGGCAGGATCTCGACCGCGGTGACCCACTTGTCGTCGGGAAGCGCGACCTTGCCGACCAGGTTGCGGAACACGTCCGGTCCGCCCGCGGGGACGACGACTTCGTCGAGCGTAGCGACGAAGTCGGGCTCGCCGAGGCGCCACTCACTGCTGGGAAACACCGGCGGCGCCGGCGCTTCGGCCAGGTTGCCGGCGGGCGCTCCGGCGGCCACCCAGCGCACGATCGTCTCGCGGTCGGCGGAGGAGAGCCTGCGGTCGTTGGCGAATTTCAGCAGGGCGCTCTCGGCGTGCCACGGCGGCATCAGGCCGTCGGCGACGTTCTTGGCGATCGATTTGGCCCACGGTCGCACTTCGTCGTAGGTGCGCAGGGACATCGGTCCGATCTGACCCGGACGGTGGCAGGTGACGCACTGCCGATTGAGGATCGGGGCGACGTCACTCGCGTAGTTGGGCTGGTCGAGGGCCGCCGCATTTCCGGGAGTGGCGCCAGCGGCGCAGAACGCGACTACGAGTGCGACCAGGAATGTGGCGAGGACTCTGACGGCGGCGGAGGTTCGGCTGCGAGTCATGGGATCGTGCTCCGAAACGGGAATGGCGGTTCTCTGGCGAGTGCGAGTGGACTCTAGTCGGTAGTACGGCAACGGAGCCCCAAAGGTTACGCTGGCCGCGGCGCGCAGGACGGCGGGTAATATGGTGTGCCGATCATGCGCCGCCTGGCAGTATCCGGAAGCGCAGCAACATCCGGAAGCACCGCAAGACGAACCGTACCAACGCTGGCGCCTAGTGACCCCGCTGCGGTCCGCTGGTTGGCGGTTGGTTCTCGGGTCTCGGTTGCCACCGCGCGCCGATCCACGTCCCTCGTCGATCTCGATTCGGCGCTCTTGCGATGAAGCTGGTCGGCCGACTGCTGCGCTACTTCCGTCCCTATTGGGGGCTGATGGCGATCGCGGTGATCGCGCTCACTGTCGGTGGAGGACTGCTGTCGCTGGGAGTTGCGGCCCTCAAGCCGATGGTCAACGAGGTTCTTCGGATTGCCCCGGCGGCCGGTGTGCCAACGCCGGCGAGCGGAGGCGGCCCCGATTTCCTCGAGACCTTGCGACGAATGCTGCCGGCGCGGGAGTGGCGGGACTGGTGGCTCGACCGAGTGATGATCTTGGTGCCGCTGGTGCTGGTGCTGGTGTCGGCGCTTCGGGGTGTCTGTATCTATATCGGCGCATACCTTGCAGCCAAGGTCGGAGCGCAGGTGATCCGGGACCTGCGCGCTGCGCTCCACCAGTCCATCACCGTCCAGGCGCCGTCGTTCTTCGAGGCGCACGCTACCGGCTCGTTGCTCTCGCGCATGGTCAGCGATGTCCAGCGGCTCCAGCGCGTTTCGACCGAAGTCGTGGTGGACGCCATCCGCCTCGGGTCAGGGATCCCGTTCCTGGTGGTGCTGGTGGTGCTCCACGACTGGCGCTTGTCGTTGATTACACCGGTCGCGCTGGTGGTCGGTGGCTACCCGATGGTGAGGTTGAGCCGCCGGCTGCGCAAGGCGTCGCGCCACTCCCAGCAAGGAATGGGCGACCTGTCGAACCAGCTCAGCGAGACCGTCCTCGGCATCCGGGTGGTTCAAAGCTTCGGCATGGAGCGCCGCCGAGCCTCCAGCTTCGGCGCCGTCCTCGACACCGTGCTGCGTGCCGACCTCAAGGCCGGCCGAGCCTCCGCGCTCACCCAGCCGGTGCTCGAGCTGGTGGGTTCGGCGATCGGAGCGGCGCTGTTCGCCTATGCCGGGCTGTTCATCGCGCGGGGTCAGCTCAACCCGGGGGATTTCACGGTCGCGGTGGGAGGGCTGGCTCTGTTGTTCGTGTCGCTGCGCCGCTTGATTCGGGTCAACGTCGAGCTGCAGTCGGCGATGGCGGGTGCCGAGCGAGTGTTCGAGATCCTGGACTGCGAGCCCGAGATCCGCGATCGGCCGGGGGCGATCACGCTGGCCGGCTTCGAGCGGGGAATCCGCTTCGAGGGTGTCGACTTCGGCTATCAGGACCGCGACGTTTTGCGCGGCCTGGATCTCGAGGTCGCGAAGGGCGAGATGGTGGCGCTGGTCGGTCCGTCGGGATCGGGCAAGACCACCATCGCCAACATGATCCCGCGTTTCTACGATCCCGCCGTCGGCCGAGTGGCCATCGATGGCCATGACCTGCGCGACCTCACCCTGAAATCGCTGCGCTCCCAAATCGCCGTGGTCACCCAGGACACCGTCCTGTTCGATGCCAGCGTCTACGACAACATCACCGGTGGTCGCGACGACGTGCCCATGGAACGGGTCGAGAGCGCTGCGCGCGCCGCTCACGCTCACGAGTTCATCGTCGCGCTCCCCGAGGGTTACGAGACGCGGCTCGGCGAGCGCGGGACTCGACTGTCGATGGGCCAGCGCCAGCGGCTGGCAATCGCTCGCGCCCTGCTCAAGGATCCACCGATCCTGATCCTCGACGAGGCCACCGCCGCGCTCGACGCCGAGTCCGAGCACCGGGTGCAAGAAGCGCTCGAGACCCTGCTGGTCGGTCGCACCAGCGTCGTCATTGCCCACCGTCTTGCCACGGTCCGGCGCGCCACCCGCACCGTGGTCCTCGACCACGGACGCCTGGTCGAGCAGGGAACCCACGACGAGCTGGTCGACAACGGCGGTCTTTATGCCCGGCTCTACCAGCTGCAGTTTCGGGACGTCGAGCCGTCGGCCGGATGACGATCGCGTTGACCGGCGCGGAGCCCGGTGCGATTGCGTCCGTGCTATCAAGCGGGGTGGGAGACTCCGGTCTTCCCGGTGGCATACTCGGCCTCGGCCTGTAGCCACGCCTCCGCGGGAGGCGTGATTCTCTGTAGGGGGCCGTAGCCACTCATGTTGAATGTCAACCTGATTCTCAGCGCGTTGATCCTGGTGACCGTCGGCCTGCTCGGCGTGTTCGTCATGCGGCCAAGTTTGACCGCGGCCCGTGGCGGCAAAGTGCTGGCGTTCGTCATTCTGTTCTTGTTGCCGACGGTGATGCTGTGGGCGGGCACTTCGCTCCACCTCGAGCACGCGAAGTCGACCGAGTTCTGTCTCTCTTGCCACGTCATGGAGCCATACGGCAAGAGTCTCATGCTCGAGGATCTCGGCCATCTACCGGCTTCGCACTACCAGCAGAACCACCTGCCTCGCGACGGGGCGTGCTATGCCTGTCACACGTCCTACACGATGTTTGGCGGCGTCAAATCCAAGATGAAGGGTCTCCAGCATCTGTACGTGAACTACCTCGGGACCGTGCCCGAGAAGATCGAACTCTACGAGCCGTTCCGGAATCTCGAGTGCCTGCATTGTCACCGGGGAGCGCGAGGCTTCGTCGAAGCCCACGAGGACATGAAAGGCGAGCTCGAGACCAACGAGACGTCCTGCCTGGAGTGCCACGACCAGGTCCACTCGGCGCACGAGGTCGACCAACTGGAGAAATGGCAAGGAGCTGCAGAGTGAGCCCGGTAAGTCCAGTGAGTCCGGTGAGCCCAGCCAGCGGCCCCTTCCGAGCCCGCTTCCAACTCGCCGCCGTGTTGATCGCGGCTGGACTGCTGCTCGAGGCCGTGACCCTTTCCTGGTCCCATCCCTTCTCGTTCATGGTCTTCATCGGTGTTTCTGGAACCCTGGTGTTGGCAGGAGTCATCCTCTATCTTTGGACCGTGGTCTCGCAAGCATCCGGGTCCTGAGCCGCGGGGTTCGAGGGTCTGGGCTCCCGAATCGGCGGGGTCTAGCGATAGCTAGGATGGGTCACGGCCGGAGGACGCGCTCGCTGGCGTAGCTTTCGTGGAAGAACGTGTTCGGCGGGTCGAAGCGGAGCTAGAGCGCCTGGCGGCGTTGGTCTCCGGGGTCGAGGATCGGCTCGCTGCCATCGAGCGGACGGTAGCGACCGGGGCCGCCGAACTCGAATCGCGGACTCCTGCTGAGCCGGTCGGCCTGACCCGGCCAGCCGCGGAGCCCGCTGCCGAAGCCCCGGGCTTCGCGGAAGTCCCCGGCCTCAGTGCTGGCGCCGCTCTGGCCGGCCGGACGATCCTGGCCCTCGGCGGCGGTTTCCTGCTTCGCGCTGTGACCGACGCGGCGTTGGTTCCTGGTTTGTTCGGGCTGGTGGCGGGACTGGCTTACGCTGGCTCGTGGGCGGTGCTCGCGGACCGTGCCGCCCGCCAGCAGCAGGAGCGATCGGCTCTCGGCCACGCGGTTACCGCCACGCTTCTCGCGTTTCCGCTCGCGGCCGAGGCCACGGTTCGGTTCGAGCTGCTGTCGCCGCTCCTCGGGACGCTGGTTCTCGCCGTGTTCGGCGGCATGCTTCTCGGTCTTGCCGCTCGGCGCGCGCTGCCGGCTGTGAGCTGGATCGTGGTCGCGGCGACCGCGGCCGCTTCGCTGGCGATCAGCTTCGGAGCTCGCCAACCCGAGCCCGGAGCGTTGCTCTTCGCGATCCTCGCTCCGGCGCTTGCGGTCGCCTCGGTGCGCAACCACTGGCGAGTCGCTCCTTGGCTCGGCATCGGCGCCGCCGCCCTCTCGTTGTTGATTGTCGATGTCGGGACCCTGGTTGGGCGGGCCGCGATCCAACCTTCGACCGCGTTGATGATTCAGCTCTTGTTCGTGGCGGCGGTCCTGGTGTCTACCGAAGCCATGCTGCGACTCGCCGCCGGCTCGCGCCGGCCGCTTGTGCAATGGGCCCAGGCGGCGGCGGCGATCGCCCCTCGGCTACGCGGTCGCGCTGGTACTCGCCCACACCCGGCTCCAGGCGGCGCTTTTGCCCTTGGGCCTGGCGAGCTTGGCGGTGGCGGCGCTCATCTACATCCGCCTCCTGAACGGTCGAGTTCGACCGCTCCCCGACGACGACGCGCGGCGTCTTGCCGCGGTGCTGGCCCTGATCCTGTTGGCCGGCGGCATCGGCTCGCTACCCTTGGGGTGGGCCTCGGTGGGGTGGTCGATCGCCAGTGTCGGGCTTGCGACGGCGGCATGGCGCGTCGCGGTGCGGGCTCCAGTCCTCCACGCCGCGGTGCTGGTCGCGCTCGCTGCCGCGACTGGCGGTCTGTTGTCTCTGGCGTTCCGGGCTCTCGCCGCGCCGCTGCCGTTCATGGTTGACGGTTCGACGCTGTCCCTGTTCGCCCTGGTCTCCCCGGTCGCTGCGATCGCGGCGGCG
>JAQBHE010000381.1:0-30568 GCA_032128015.1 Holophagae bacterium | reverse complement strand
ATCCAACGTTCGAGGTGTCCGCGTCCGGCGGGCGCTTCGAGCAGCTGCCGCTCGGCGACCGCGGCGCGCAGGCGTGTCCTCACCCGATCGCTCGGCACTCCGAGTCGGCGGGCGAGCGGAGCGGCTTCGATGCCGGCTTCGCCGGCGCGCTCGATCCAATGGTGAATCGCCCGCTGATCGTCTGCGCCGAGCTCGGCCAGCGCTCGAGCCAGTCGCTGACCACGAGGTCGCTGCCACTGCGGATCGAGGATCGTGCCACCGCCGAGGGTGTTTTGCGGCGAGGGCCGGCGGACCACGAAGCGATCGCCGCGGATGGTTACGATCGGCGCATCGAGTCGGATCTCGACCAAGCCGGTCTCCCCGGGCTCGATCTTGGAACGGTCGAGCGGGCGCAACTTGCCGAGTCGTTCGCTCGAGTACAGGTGGAAGCGAATCGGAGTGAATCCCGAGATCGGTTGCGGGGCGTCGGCGAGCAGGCGGAAGCGCGCCAACAGCCGGCGCGAGGTGTCGTAGGCGCCGGGCTCGACGAGCTGCTGACCGCGCTCGATCTGCCCGAGCTCGGCGCCCACCAGCTGGACCGAGGTGCGCTCGCCGGCCCTTGCTTCGTCGCGCTCCTCGCCGTGGACCTGGATCGAGCGGACCCGCGCGCGGGCCCCGCCGGGATCCAGCTCGAGCCCGGCGCCCACCCCGAAGCGGCCGGTCGCGAGGGTACCGGTGGCCATCACCCCGAGCCCCTTGAGGTGAAAAGCCCGATCGATCGGCAGCCGGGTCGGCAGCTCGCCGCGCTCGGACGCTGGCTCGGCGCGCTCGGCGACTTCGATGAGCACCCGCCGCAGCTCCTCGAGGCCCTGGCCGGTGACGGCCGATACCGCGACGATCGGCACGCCTTCGAACGGGGTGCCGGTGAGCGCGTCGGCGAGCTCGAGCTCGGCGAGCTCGAGGAGCTCGGTGTCGACCAGATCGGCCTTGGTCAGCACCGCGACGCCTGCGGGAATCTCGAGCAGCGAGCAGATGGCGAGGTGCTCGCGGGTCTGCGGCTTGACCCCCTCGTCTGCGGCGACCACCAGGATCATCGCCTGGATGCCGCCGAGACCGGCCAGGGCATTGTGGACGAACCGCTCGTGGCCGGGAACATCGACGAAGCCGATCTGCAGATCGTCCAAGCTGAGGTGCGCAAAGCCGAGGTCGATGGTGATCCCGCGCGCTTTCTCTTCCGCCCATCGGTCGCAATCGATGCCGGTGAGCGCGCGCACCAAAGCTGTCTTGCCGTGGTCGACGTGACCTGCGGTGCCGACGACGACGCGGCGCATCAAACCGGGCTCGTGACTACGACGTCAGGATCTCGCGTGCGATTGTGCTCAGCATCTTGCCGTCGGCGGCGCCACCGAAGCGCTGGATCATCGCCTTCATGACCTGGCCCATGGCGGCGGGACCACGCAATCCCTCGGCGGTCACGAACTCGGTCACCGCCTGGCGGAGCTCGGCCTCGCCGACCTGCTCGGGGAGGTAGGCGGCGAGCAGCACGATCTCGCGCTCTTCTTTCTCGGCGAGTTCTTCGCGGGCGCCGCTGCGATACTGGCCGGCGGCCTCCTCGCGCTGCTTGACCGCCTTCTTGACCAAGGCGACGAAGTCGTCAGCACTCACTTCCTCGCCGAGCTCGATGCGTCGGTTCTTGACCGCGGTCAGCAGCATCCTCAAGGTGTCGACGAGGAGTCGATCGCGGGCCTTCATCGCCGCCTTGAGGTCGCCTTCCAGCTGCAGCTGCGGGCTCTCGCTCATGGTGGAATGGTAGCAACAATCGACGGCTAGGAGCCTGGCCGAGTCTTCGCTGGTCAGGACCGCGGGCCGCTGAGCCGTGCGCGCTCGGGATCGATCCGATAGCTCTTGAGCTTGCGGTGGAGATTGCTGCGCTCGAGTCCCAAGACCTCGGCGGTGCGGGTGACGTTGCCCTCGCACTCGACCAAGTGGCGCTCGATGTAGCGCCGCTCGAAAGCCTCTCGAGCTTCTTTCAGGGTGCCGAAGTCCTCGTCGAGCAGCAGGCGGAGGCGGTCGGTGGAGTCGCCGCGCATCTGCGCCGGCAGGTCGCGCAGCTGGATCACCGGCCCCGGCGCCATGATCATCAAACGCTCGGCGAGGTTGCGCAGCTCGCGGACGTTGCCGGGCCACGGATAGTCGACCAGGCGCTGGGCGGCCGCGGCATCGAGCTTCTTGCGCCGGCCGCCCTCGCGGCTGAAATGGTCGAGAAAGTGGTCGATCAGGATCGGGACGTCCTGGCGGCGCTCGCGCAGCGGCGGCACCTCGAGCGGAATCACCGCCAGGCGGAAATAGAGATCCTCGCGGAACCGCTGCTCCTTGATCTCGGACTCGAGTCGTTTGTTGGTGGCCGCGAGCACCCGGACGTCGACCGAGATCGGAGTGGCGTCGCCGACCCGCTCGAACCGCTGCTCCTCGAGCACCCGCAGCACCTTGGCCTGGGTTTTCAGCGACATGTCCGCCACTTCGTCGAGGAACAGGGTGCCGCCGTCGGCCTGTTGGAAGCGCCCGCGGCGATCGTTGGCGGCGCCGGTGAAAGCGCCGCGGACGTGGCCAAACAGCTCGCTCTCGATCAGCTCCTCCGGGATCGCCGCGCAGTTGACGTCGACGAACGGCTGGCCGCGGCGTTTCGAGAGACGGTGGACCTGACGGGCGACCAGTTCTTTGCCGGTGCCGTTCTCGCCGCTGATCAGGATCCGGCTGTCGGACGCAGCTGCGGTGCGCAACTGGTCCTTGAGCCGAAGCATCTTGTCGCTGGTGCCAATCAGGGCCTCTTCCTGATCGAGACGGTTGGCGAGGCCGCGCAGCTCGCGCTGCATCCGCCCTTGCTCGATGGCGTGCTGAACAGTCAGCACCACCCGCGACAGCGACAGCGGTTTTTCGAGGAAGTCGTAGGCGCCGAGGCGTATCGCCTTGACCGCGCTGTCGATGTTGCTGTGTCCAGAGATCATGATCACCGGTTGGATGAACAGGCCGGCTTGGAGCTCCTGGAGCAGGTCGATGCCGTCGCCGTCGGGCAGCCAGACGTCGAGCAGCCCGAGGTCGAAGGTCTCGCGACGAAGAATCGAGCGCGCCTCGGCGACGGTTTCGACCGCGGTGACGCGATAGCCCTCGTCCTCCAGGATCCCCGAGAGGGTCTCGCGGATGCCCTCCTCGTCGTCGACGATCAGGATGTGCTCGGACATCGCCGCTACCGTCCCTACTGCGGCAACTCGATCGTGAACACGGTTCCACGCGGTGCGTTGTCGTCGACCCGGATCGTGCCGTGATGGTCGGTGATGATCCGGTGCACGATCGCGAGGCCGAGGCCGGAGCCGCGGCCCTTGGTGGAGTAGTAGGGGAGGAACAGTTTCTCCCGCGCCTCGGGCGGGATCCCCGGTCCGGTGTCGGCGACGCGGATCCGCAGGCTGCCGTTCGACCGCTCCGCCAGCACTTCGATTCGTCCCGGTGCCGGGGTCGCCTCGACCGCGTTGTCGAGCAGGTTGACCAGAACGTGGCGCAGCTGCTCGCCGTCGACTTCGGCCCGCGCCCCGAGCTCGTTCTCGACCCGGGCGTCGACTTCGATCCCGGGCTTGATGTTGCGGTAGAGGGCGATGATCTCGTCGAGCAGCGCGCGCAAGTCGACCGCGGTGGGCTTGGGGCGGGGCATCCGCGCGAAGCGCGCGAACTCGTCGACCATGCTCTTGAGGCGAGAGACTTCGCGAACCACGATCCGCATCGCTTTGTCCAGCGCCGGTCCGAGATCGGGGTCTTGGTCCTGGTACTTGCGCAGCATGCGCTCGGCGGCGAGCTTGATCGGGGTCAGCGGGTTCTTGATCTCGTGGGCGATCCGGCGTGCCGCCTCGTTCCAAGTGGCGAGCTCCTGGGCGCGGATCAGCTCGGTGAGGTCTTCGAGCACCACCACCCGGCCGGCGATCGACCCCTGCTCATCGGTCATCGGCGTGCTCTTGATCTCGAAGGTACGCCACTCGCCGCGGAGAATCACCCGAACCTGGCGCTGGGTGGCCGCCGGCGATTCGAGGGCCGCTCCGAACAGCGCTTGCAGGACCTCGCCGCGATCGTCCAACAGGGGCCGACCGACGACCACTGCAGCGTCGAGGCCCAGCATCTCGAGGGCGGCGGTGTTCGAGGTCACTACCCGACCCGCGGAGTCGGTGGCGATCACGCCGGCGGCCAGGTTCTCGAGCACCGCGCCGATCCGCGCCCGCTCCTGGTCCAGCCGCTGATTGGAGCGGGTCAGGTCGAGGTTGCTGCGTTCGAGCAACAGCTTGCTGCGCTCGAGCTCCTCGGTCATGTTGTTGAAGGAGTCCACCAGCACCCCGAGCTCGTCGTCGGCCTGCTCCTCGACCCGGTGATGCAGCTCGCCGCTGGTGATTCGGCGGGTACCCTCGACCAGGGCCTGGATCGGAACCGTGATCCGCCGCGCGAGGTAAAGGCCGACCCACGACGAGATCAGCAGGATCAGCAGGGTCACCATCAGGAACAGCAGCAGGTAGATCGCCCGGATGTCGTCCTCTTGGACCTTGATCTGTTGCAGATCTTGCGCCGCGTTGACCAGACGCTCGGTGGAGGCCGCCAGCGAGGCCTCGAGGACGGTGCCCGCGACCACGATGGTTCGCGAGCCGGTGGTCGGTTGCGCCGGTCGCGGATCGCCGATCTGCGGGCCGTTCCGCGGCCCGCCGATCACCGCTCCGAGGATCCAACGCTCCTGGTGGCCCGGAATCTCGTCGACCTGCGATGCCTGCCCTTCCCGGCGGACCTCGAGTAGGTAGTTGCGCCCGAGCTCGGGCAGCTTGGCGAGGCCGCTGCGTGGATTCAGCAAGGCGTGGACGAACTCGGTGTCCTGGTACACCGCGAGCAGGTCGAGATCGAGGTCGGACAGCTCGCGCTGCAGAATCCTGCTGAGCGCCGGCAGGGCCGTCGGCTCGTCGAGCGCGACGCCCGCGATCTCGTCGAGCACCCTTCTCGCGTCGCGCAGGTTGCGGCGCTCGATCTCGGAGGTCAGCGCCTGCGAGACTCGAAATCCAGGCTCCAGCAGCTGCTCGACCGGCGGCATCCGGAACAGGTTGTCGAGCGAGCCCTGGACCAATTCGGTGGCGTAAGCGAACAGCAGCAGGCCCGGGATCAGGGATAGGCCGATGTAGGTCGCAACGAGCTTGGTCGTGAACTTGGATCCGACCTGGCGACGGCGTTGCTCGACCCACAGCTTGACCAGGTTGCGAATCAAGACGTAGGCGATGGTCAACACCAACACGGCGTTGACGTTGCGCAGGAAGAACAGCAGGATGCGGTCGTTGATCACCGCCGAGTCGAGCTCGCGGCCGCGCAGCAGCAGGTAATAGGCGGCGGTGACGACCACCAGCGCCGCACTGGCGCCGAGCAGCACCGCCCGGTTGCTGCGCAGCAGGTCGCGCAGCGAGCCGGAGACCTTCATCGAGTGTCGGGGTTGGCGGCCGGACGCACTTCGTCACCGGTCGCCGCGGGGGGGCCGAGGCCGGTGAACGTCGCCGATTCTGCCCACGGGGTCTGGATCGCGGTAGGAATCAGCAGCATCACCGTCTTCGAGCCGAGCTCGGCGCGCACCCGGACCACCCAACGGCCGGATTGCGGCTCGTCGAGAGCGACGAATGCCAGCGCGTGGAGGATGGTCATCGCCTGCTCGAGCTCGGCGCGGGTCTTGACCATGCGGCTCGAGATCAACCGCCCGTCCTGCTTGTAGTTGACCAGATACTGGCGGGTGAGCGCGTTGTACATCGCGATCACCTGGAGCTCGCTCTTGGCGAGCCGGCGGTCGAACCAGTAGCGGCGAATCCGCTCGAGCTTGATCTCGTAGAGGATGCTGGTCGGCAGGCCCGAGTCGATGCGTTCCCACAACGACTCGTCGAAACCGTCGATCAGCTGGAAACTCGCGAGCAGCCGGCCGCCCTCGCGCTCGACCAGCAGGTCGCTGATGCGAGCCGGCGTCGCCCCGGCCGGGGTCGCCAGGGATGTGATCCCGACCGTCAGTGCGAGGAGCAGGGCGGCGGCGAAGGGCCGGCCGCGAAGACGCTGCATTCCTGCACTCTAGCAGCCCACGGTGAGGCCCGAGGGCTGCGTGGCCCCGCCCCCCACCCCGCCGCGGAGCTGCCGGGAGCTCAGGAACTGGCGGCGGTGGGCTCGGGGCCGGCGTCGGCGAACAACGGCGACGCCTCGCCGAGGTCGGTGATCGGCAGATCCTCGCTGGCGTCGGCGCGGATCCAGGTCCAGGCCTGGCGGTTGCGCTTGAGGTGCTCGATGAGTCGGAAGTGCACCAGGTGACCGCCGCGCTCGACCTCGAGGTGACCCCACACCGGACAACCGAGGAGCGCGAAGTCGCCCACCGCGTCGAGCGCCTTGTGGCGCACCGGCTCGTCGGCGAAGCGGAGCCGGGTGTTGATGGGGCCGGCGGTGTCGAACACCACGCAGTTGTCTTCGCGGCCGCCGAGGCCGAGGCCGGAGCGCTGGAGCTGCTCGATGTCGGACATAAGAGCGAAGGTGCGAGCCGGCGCCAGCTCTTGGAGGAAGGTCTCGGGGTCGATGGTGAAGTCGATGGCCTGCCGGCCGATCGACGGCAGCGCGTAGTCGAGCAGGTAGCTGACCCGGAGGCCCGGGTAGGGGGAGATCCGGGCGCGCTTGCCGTCGACTTCGATCTCGAGCGGCTCGGTCACTACAAGGATCCGTCGCGACGCGTTCTGACGTCGCGTTCCGGCGGCCTCGAGCAACCGGCAATAGGGGATCGCCGAGCCGTCGAGGATCGGCACTTCGGATCCGTCGACCTCGATCAGCAGGTTGTCGATCTGGGCGATGTAGATTGCCGCCATCAGGTGCTCGACCGTCGAGACCGTGACGTCGTCCCGCCCGAGTGTGGTGGCAAGCTCGAGGGAGCAGATGTGGGAGGCGAGGGCTGGGATCTCGACTCCGCCGCTGTCGATCCGGCGGAAGCGGATACCGCTGTTCGCTGGCGCCGGATGCAGGCGCAGCTCGACCGGTCGGCCGCTGTGGATCCCGACACCGTCGATGGCTGCCGAGTGAGCAATGGTGTTCTGTTGGAACAGGCGAGATCTCGCCGAGCTCATGAAAACTCCGTTGAGGAGGGATGCCATTGAGGAGGGATGGGAGGAGAATCGGAACGAGACAGGTGGACGATCACCGTTTCTCAGATTGCACAGCATGGGCCGTGCCAACCTGCTTCAGGGTCTCGCAGCGGTGGGTGCGCTGGCGTTGAAGTGGGTCAGAACTCCTGATTCTGTTGGGGTTATGGCGCGGTTCGGACGGCCTTCATGGGGCAGAGCTCATCGCGGAAGAACTCGACGAAGGGTGTGGCTTTGTCGACACGGTGTGGTTTTCGAGACTCGGTCGGCCTTCGGGGTAGACTCCTCGATTCGGTAGGGTTCGGGGCTGTCCCGAGCCCTTCCATTTCGAACCAATCCTAGAACCAGCGGCGAGTCGGTCTGGCGGCGAGCTCTTGGGGCTTTTCCCGATCGCACCGATCGGGCTGCGCGGAGCGTTCACCGGTGCCACCAGCCGACGAGATCCAAGCCCTCGCCTCGAACCGGCGCGCGCTCCACGACTATCACGTCGTCGAGCGCTTCGAGGCCGGGGTGAGTCTGCTGGGCACCGAAGTGAAGTCGATCCGCGCCGGCAAGATCCAGCTCAAGGACAGCTTCGTCGAGCTGCGCGGCAACGAGGCGTTCCTGGTCGGCGCCCACGTCGGCGCGTACAGCCACGGCAACCGCGAGAACCACCTGCCCGAACGCCCGCGCAAACTGTTGCTCAAGCGCCGCGAGCTCGACCGCCTGTTCGGTCGCGCCCAGGCCAAGGGGTTCACCGTGGTGCCGCTGCGGGTGTATCTCAAGAGCCGGCGGATCAAGATCGAGATCGCCCTCGTCCAGGGCAAGAAGCTCTACGACAAACGCGAGACCGAACGGCGCAAGGAGCTCGACCGCGAAGCCGCGCAAGCGATCGGCAAAAGGGGTTGGTAGTGGAACGCGACATCATTCGAGTGCGCGGGGCGCGCGAGCACAACCTCAAGAACATCACGGTCGAGATTCCGCGCAATCGGCTGGTGGTGATCACCGGGGTCTCGGGATCCGGAAAGTCGAGCCTGGCGTTCGACACCCTGTTCGCCGAAGGCCAGCGCCGCTATGTCGAATCGCTGTCGACCTACGCGCGCCAGTTCCTCAACCAGGCCGAGAAGCCCGACGTCGACGCCATCGACGGTCTGTCGCCGGCGATCTCGATCGAGCAGAAGTCGGTGTCCAAGAACCCGCGCTCGACGGTCGGCACGGTGACCGAGATCTACGACTACCTGCGGCTCATGTACGCGTCGATCGGGATCCCTCACTGCCCGAGTTGCGACGCGGTGATCCGGCCCCAGACCGTCCAGCAGATGGTCGATCGGGTGCTCCAGATGGCCGAGGGCAGTCGTTTGCTCCTGATGGCTCCGTTCGTGCGCGGCAAGAAGGGCGAGTACAAAAAGCAGCTGCAGCAGATGTCGCGCGAGGGCTTCTTGCGGGCGCGCATCGACGGCAAGACCTACGAGCTCGAGGGCCAGCTGCCCGATCTCGACAAGAAGAAAAAGCACGACATCGACGTCGTCATCGACCGGCTGGTGGTCAAGCCGGGGATCGACCAGCGGCTTGCGAGCTCGTTCGAGACCGCGCTCAAGGTCGGCAAGGGGTTGGCGATCTTGGTCCCCCAGGGCAGCGCCGAAGAAGTCCTCTCGGAGAACTACGCCTGCGCCGCCTGCGGCACCAGCGTCGCCGAGATCACCCCCCGGCTGTTCTCGTTCAACAGCCCGTTTGGCGCTTGCACCGAGTGCGGCGGCCTCGGCACATTGATGGCGATCGACCGCGGCAAGATCGTCGGCGACCCCGAGCTGTCGATCACCGGCGGAGTGATCCGGCCGTGGCCCGCAGGCTCACAGTCGTGGCGGATGCGGATCATCGGCGCGGTCGCCAAAGCGCTGCGCTTCGATCTCTCGACACCGTGGCGCGAGCTCTCCCAGAAAGCGCGCGACGCCATCCTCTACGGCACCGGCACCAACGAGATGGCGTTCGAGATCAAGGGTCGCAAGTCGAGCTACCAATGGCAGGGCAGCTACGAGGGGGTCGTTCCCCTGCTCCAGCGCCGCTATCGCGAGACCGACTCCGCGGGGGTGCGCGCCGAGATCGAGAAGTACATGTCGACCTCGGACTGTTCGGCTTGCCAGGGCCGGCGGCTGCGGCCGGAGGCGCTGGCGGTGCGGGTCGGCGGCCTGGCGATCGACCAGCTGTGCCGCCTCCCGATCTCCGAGCTGCGCGGGCGGATCGACGGGCTCGAGTTCACGGACAAAGAACGGGCGATCGCCGGCAAGGTGCTGCAGGAGATCGTCGACCGGCTGAGCTTTCTCCACGACGTCGGAGTCGGCTACCTGTCGCTCGAGCGCGCTTCGGCGAGTCTCTCGGGCGGCGAAAGCCAGCGCATCCGGCTCGCCACCCAGGTCGGCAGCAAGCTCATGGGGGTGCTCTACGTGCTCGACGAGCCGTCGATCGGGCTGCACCAGCGCGACAACGATCGTCTGCTGCGCACCCTGATCGGGATGCGCGACCTCGGCAACTCGGTGCTGGTGGTCGAGCACGACGAGGAGACGATGCGCGCCGCCGCTTGGATCATCGACCTCGGGCCGGGCGCCGGCGAGCACGGCGGCGAAGTGGTGGCCGCCGGTACCTTCGCGCGGGTGGCGAAGAGCAAGGAATCACTTACCGGCCGCTACCTGTCGGGAGACTTGAAGATCCCGGTACCGGCGGTGCGCCGGCCGGGCAACGGGCATCGACTGGGGATCCGCGGCGTCCGCCACAACAACCTCAAGAACCTCGATATCGACCTACCGCTGGGATGCTTCGTGGTGGTCACCGGTGTCTCCGG
This sequence comes from Holophagae bacterium, assembly GCA_032128015.1. Lineage (GTDB taxonomy): Bacteria > Acidobacteriota > Thermoanaerobaculia > Multivoradales > Multivoraceae > JAQBHE01. The sequence goes on along the minus strand of JAQBHE010000381.1, from coordinate 20,611 downwards.
CTCGGGCAAGAGCTCGCTGGTCCACGACGTGCTATACCGGGCGCTCGCCCGCCACTTCTATCGCGCCTCCGAGCCCCCGGGCGAGCACGACGAGATGATCGGTCTCGAGCACCTCGACAAGGTGATCGCAATCGACCAGAGCCCGATCGGCCGCACCCCGCGCTCGAACCCGGCGACCTATACCAACGTCTTCGGTCCGATCCGGTCACTGATGGCGAAGACCCCGGAAGCGCGGGCTCGCGGCTACCAGCCAGGCAGATTCAGCTTCAACGTCAAGGGCGGGCGCTGCGAGGCCTGCCAGGGCGACGGCCAGCTCAAGATCGAGATGCACTTTCTGCCCGATATCTACGTCACCTGCGATGTCTGCGGCGGCTCGCGCTACGGTCGCGAGACGCTGCAGGTGCACTACCGGGGTCTCACCATCGCCGAGATTCTCGGCCTCAGCGTCGAGCGCGCGCGCGAAGTGTTCGAGAACATCCCGGCGATCGATCGCATCCTGAGCACTCTCGACGATGTCGGCCTCGGCTACATCCGGTTGGGCCAGCCGGCGACCACCCTCTCGGGCGGCGAAGCGCAACGGGTGAAACTCGCGACCGAGCTGTGCAAGCGCTCGACCGGCAAGACGCTGTATCTGCTCGATGAGCCAACCACCGGGCTCCACTTCGACGACGTCGGCAAGCTGGTGGCCCTGCTCCAGCACCTCACCGATCGCGGCAACACCGTGCTGGTGGTCGAGCACAACCTCGACGTCATCAAGTCCGCCGACTGGGTCCTCGACCTCGGTCCCGAAGGCGGCGATGAAGGCGGTCGCGAGGTGGCGGCAGGAACTCCGGAGGAAGTGGCGGAGGTCGAGGCGAGTCACACTGGGAGGTTCCTGCGTCGGGTGCTCGGTCGTGAAACGTAGGACTGATGGAAGATGCGCTACGACGATGTTGGTTCGGAGCTGGTGGCCGAGCTCCCAGAGTTGGCCGCAAGCTATGAGCAGGAGGCAGCTTACTGGGCCGGTGAAGAGCTGCCGTTCATGTCGTCGTTGAGGATCTGCTGGTGAGGGCCGTGGAAGACGCGGCCGGTCGAGGCGATGACGATTACCTTCGTCGAGCTTTTGCGTAGTGTTGAACGGCTTGCTACGGCCGATGACGAAAGATGCCAAGAACTTGCAGCCGTGTCCGTTCTCGAGCCGCTGGATGAGACCGTCGTTCGGCGCTGTAGCCCCTGGATCGGACCAGCATCAAGAGAGTTTCTCTGAGCCTCCCCGTTTTGGTGGACACCTGGTTTAGCCACACATGGTGGCAGTAAAGAGAACACGGGAGCCAGCGCACCGAGCTGGCGCAGCCAGCGTAGGGAGCTGGCTCCCCTCATCACGCAGCCTCCGCGAGACCGCGCTTCTCGAACGCCGCCGGGCTGATGTTGCCCAGCGCCGCGAGTGCATGCTCCCGACTCTCGAAGACTTCCTGGTCGAGCTCGGTCTTGAGCGAGTCGAAGAAGCTCTCGACGACCGCGTTAACGCTCCTATGTTTGTCAAGAGCGTGGGGAGGCCGCAAGAGCATCGGATCGGATGTTGATGAGAATGGCGTCGAATTCTCGAGCGATGTACCGCTTGAGGCAGCGGGTGATCTCGGCTCTTGAGAGGCCCTCCTGGGTCCGACGCTCAGCGTAGGCCTTGGTTCTTGGGTCCATGCGGAGCCTGACGAAGGCCACGACCCAGAGGGCGCGATTGGCAGCACGATTGCCGCCTCGGTTTAGTCGATGGCGACGTTGGCTGCCGGACGAGGCATCGAGTGGGGCGACACCGCAGAGGGCCGCAAAGCTCGCCTCCGACTTCAGGCGCTCCGGGTTGTCTCCGGCAGCGACAAGAAGGCAGGACGCGACATTGGGTCCCACGCCGGTTCGCTCGAGCCGTTCCGGACAGGTCTCACGCGTGAGCCGCTTTAGCTCGGAGTCGTATGAGCGGGCCTCTCCATCAAGCTGCTCCCACCGCTTCGCGAGCAGCGAGAGGGTGCTTCGACAGGCTGGGCGATGGTCGATGACCTTGCCAGCACGCCAGCGCCGGGCCTCCCGCACGAGCCTCGTGACGGAGTAGGCGCGCAGACGCTCTCGCAGCTCGGCTGGCGCTGTCTCGACCAAGGCGTGGAGCTGGTTGGCAGCCTACTCCGAGCGACACTCGTCGCAGTACACCCGGGTAAACCCACCCTCGAAGTCACCGTGGCCTGGAAGGCCGGAACCGCACGACTGGAACGCGAGAACGACCTCGTCCACGAACCCTCGCCAGAACCCGTAGGATCGCTCGAAACGCCCCTCCCAGCAGCCCTTGACCCGCTCGTAGAACTCGTCCACAAGCCTGAACAAGGGCGACTCTCTTGGCCGACGGGGCCGATAGAACGTTGCGCACGTGCCCAGAAGCCGGAACCTCCCTGCATCGAGAAGACGGAGACACGGCCGGCCATCGCTCGACCATCGCCGGCGCTGAGGTAGCGTGCCGTACCCTTCCTGCGCCTCGACGGCCACGAGCAAGACGATCGATGAAAGCAGCATGATGCTCAGGGCAACGAACCCATAGCCTCGACAGCTCGGTAGGGGGAACGGGCACGGTGGGGGAGGATGCCGACCCTGGCCGGTCGAGGCGATGTTGACGATCCGCGGACTCGTCGGCCGCGCCGTGCGCCGATCAGCGGGACTTGAGGACTGCGTCTTCTTGGCCGCCTTGTCGCGGGACACCCGCCCCCGAGTCACGAGCCCGCCGGCGACCTCGTCCAGCTGCTCGTCCCGAAGGGCAGCTGGCGCGCGATCGCGGGGCTGATTCTCTTTGACGGTCCAGACATCGGCCGGTTCCGCCCATGCCCCCGCGCCTTCCGCAGTCCACGCGCGGATCATCCATGCATAGAGCGCTCCGTCCTCGAAGCAGCCGAGCCCGCGATCCCCACGGCCCATGAGCACCCTGGCGAGTCGACGGGAGTTGGCGCAAGCGCGGAAATTGGTGCACCACCACGGCTGGGCCGCGAGCTCCTATGAGTTTCTCAACCCGGCGATCCGCCGTTCGCGCGTCCCGCTCGGAGCTCAGCCGGTGCTCGAGAACGCCGCCCGGTCCCTCTCAGGGGCAAGACACGAGCCCGATCCCGCCTTGCCACCAGCTTGACAACCCGCCTCCCGTCGCGAGCAGTCCATCACTCCAACGGGGCCTTGGACACGTGCGACCCGTTCGAGGGACATGTCGATCCGCCAACTCCAGGCCCGGTCCGCTTCGATCGTGTGTCGCCGGGCCCTGGCCTGATCGGAGAGTCCTGGGGCACGGCCGGCGGGCGTGAGGGCTCTATTCACTTCACCGGCACGAGCCGCTTCAGCTCTTCGAACCAGTTGAGCACCACGTGGATTTCCTTCGACATTGCCTCGATCGGCATGCGCTCGATCGCGAAGGTCTGGCCGTCCGGCGACACGTCGAAGTTCTTGATGCCGGACATCTCGAAGACGAGCGACGGCTGGCCGAATCGCGGGACACCGTCGGCGACGGAGGCCACCGGAACCCGCATCAAGCCCTCCTCCGAGGCATAGAAGACGTGTTCTCCGTTGCCGCTCCACACGGGCCGGCGTCCACCGGATCGGGAGATCAGATCCCGACGCGCGTCGACGTCCGGGAACGGCCGCACATACACTTCGGCGGTCCCCGACTCATCGGACTGATATGCGAGGAAACGACCATCGGGCGAAAATGTCGGGGCGGACTCGGCTGCGGGCGAGGCAATCAGGGGCCGTCCCGTGTCGGTACCCGATTCCAGCACCCAGACATCCGTGCCCTCCGCCCCTCCTCTTCCGTATGCGAGGTACCGGCCGTCGCGTGACCAGACGGACCGCGTCAGGTTGAACCCCTGGGCCTCGGAAAACAGTGGCTCTGGCGCTCCGCTCCCGTCGAAGCGACTCGCATACCAGCGGTATCCACCGTCACGGTTCGACATGAACGTCACCCGGTCACCCTCGCTCGTCCAGCCGGGCGACACGTTGTCACGCGTCAGCGCGACCGGTGTCACCTGATTACGCGCGATGTCGAAGACACCGACACCGAACGCACCACCTCGGTACAGCGTCAGCGCAAGCCGCGTCCCGTCGGGAGAGAACACGGGATCGCCCGCCCCCCCAGCTGCATCCAGATTGATGACCCGCTGGCCGGAGCTGTCGGCGACGAAGCTCTCGGAAAACATCTCCTGTTTGCCCTGGACGTAGGCAAGTGTTCCTCCCTGGGATATCGCGAAGTGGGCCCCGCCGGATCCCTGGTAGAGTCGCACGTCGGTGACGACCCGGACTGGTTCTCCTCTGGTGGTCAAAGTGTCGAGGTCGAAGGGCACCGCCATGAGGGCGTTGCCACGCCAGAATACGAGATGGCCACTGCTCGCATAGCGGGCAGACGCCCCGCCACGCAGGACAATCGTGTGTGTGCCCGATTCGAGGTCGGCGACCGCTAGCTCGGACTGGTCCCAGGTGGGGTCCCCGCTCCAGATGGTGAAGAGGACGCCACGATTGCCCGGCAGGATCTGGGGCCACACGTGGGATTCTTCCCTGGCGCCAGCGTCGAGCCGAGTCAGATCCACAGCCTCGGACGCGCCTGGTCGGACGACGCTGAGCGGCTGTCCCCAGGAGCTCGTGACGAGGGTGTCGTCCTCGCCCCAGCTTGCACCGACGGTGATCTCGGTCCCCGGCTCGAAGAGTCGAGCGGCGCTTCCTCCCGCAAGCGCCAACCGCTGGAACTGACGCGCAGACGCCGAATAGAACCCGATGACGTCGCCACGGGGCGAGAAGAACGGATTCTTGGCTCCTCGTGCGCCGTCGATGGCGCGAGGCTCGAAGCCGTCCAGATTCTGATGGAACAGCTGGGCCTGGTCGTCGGCGCCAACTCCGTAGACGAGGTCTCGGCCATTGGGTGAGAGCGCCAACGGCAAGTCGAACGCGCTGAGCGGCAGATCGCCGACGGTTCGAATGATGAAGCGGGTCGTCTGCTCGTCTCCTGCCGGGCGTGGCACGAGCGACCAGACAAGCAGACCCGCCGCTGCTGCCGAGACCAACGCCGCGGCGGCAGTGACGCGCCAGGCGTGCGACCGTGGTGGGCTGCCGTCGGTTCTTGACGCCGCGTCGGTCTCGGTCTCGAACACGCCCTTGAGCGCGAGCCGGATCGCCGAGATGTCGCCGCCTCGCCTGCGCGGGTCCTTGTCCAGGCAGACCTGAAGCACCCGCCGCACGCGCGCTGGCAGGTCAGGCGGTACCTCGCCCCAGTCGGGGTCCGTCTTCACGACGTTCGCAATCGTCTCGGTGAGGTCGTCGCCCGGAAACGCCCGTCGCCCCGTCAACATCTCGTAGAGCACGGCCCCGAACGCCCAGATGTCGGCGCGTTTATCGACCGGCCTGCCACGTGCCTGTTCGGGACTCATGTAGGCCGCCGTCCCGAGAATCATCCCCATTTGGGTCATGGCTGGGGTCGTCAACGTGGGCGAGTTCGTGAGGTCCTTCGTCCTGGGTCCTGCGTCCTGGGTCATCGCCTTGGCGAGGCCGAAGTCGAGCACCTTCACCGTGCCGTCGCCGCGTACCTTCACATTGGCGGGCTTCAGATCACGGTGAATGATCCCCCGCTCGTGGGCGGCTTCGAGGGCCTCGGCGATCTGGTGGGCGATCGGCAGGGCGTCGGCAAGAGGAATCGGGCCTCGCGCGATCACCTCGGAGAGGTCCTCGCCGTCGACCAGCTCCATGACCAGCGCACGGAGATTGCCGGACTCCTCGAGCCCGTGAATGTGGGCGATGTTCGGATGGTTGAGGGCGGCCAGTGTCTGGGCTTCGCGCGTGAAGCGCGCGAGGCGGTCGGCGTCGTTCGCCACGGCGTCCGGGAGCACTTTGAGCGCGACGTCGCGATTCAGCTTCGTGTCGCGGGCGAGGTAGACCTCGCCCATGCCGCCTTCGCCCAGCTTGGCCACGACCTGATACGGGCCGATCGTCTTTCCAATCACGGTCGTGGCCTCATCTGGGTGCCTTGATTATAGGCGTTTCGTGCGCTGGGTCCCTTGGCGACCCCGGCGCGTTGGGTCCATCGAGTTCTTCGAGGAGGGATCGCGGAGAGATGATCCGGATCCGTTCGTACGACCGCAGCACCAGGAGGTCCTGATCGCCAGAAACGATGGCGTCGGCGCCGGCCGCGAGCGCCGTGGCCAGAACGACGTCGTCGGCAGCCTCGCGGCAGATGGGCGCCGGAAGTGCTTCTGGCACGACGAGGGAACTTCCCGCGCGATACAGATTCAGAAAGGCGGCGATGGCCGGCGTCACCTCGATCCTTTCGGCGCCACCGAACGTATCGCGGGGTCGAGCGGCATAGGGCGGGCAGAGGAGACCCTCGCGTGCGTGATGTATGTTCCAAGGGTGGCTGAGAGTGGAGAACGCGCGACCGGAGCCGCGGTGGCGAGCGACCATCTGCGGGCGTGCTTGGCTCGACGCAGCTTGAGCACAGCTCCGCCTCCCCGAGGATCGGGATCAGCCTACGGGGCGGCTTGTAGTGTCTTTGCCGCCGGATCGGTCAGGCGATGACGATTTCCTTCGACGAGCCTTCGCGTTTGTCGAACAACTTGCAACGGCCGGCGACGAAAGCTGCCGAGAACTTGCAGCTGTGTCTGTTCTCGAGCCGTTGAATGAGATTGCCGTTCGGCGCTGTAGCCCTGGGGTCGGACCAGCTTCAAGGAAGTTTCTCGATGAGTTCGAGAGGTTCTGTCGGGGCGCCAGCTACGAAGTCGAGGAGTCCCAGCTCAGCTACGGGTGTCGGACTTGACGCCTTCCGGGGGGTGCGTACACTGCACCCTATGACTCTCGCCGAGCTCGAACAGGAGTTGAAGAAGCTCCCCCTCGCGGAGCGGGCGAAGCTTCTTTCGCGCGAGCAGCTCACAGACGAGGAGCGAGACGAGCTCGACGACCAGCGCGACCTCGCAGACTGCGCCGGACAGGTGCGGATTCGAGAGGCCTCAGCTGAGGCGCGCGCCGGCGAGACCCGCCCGTTTACGGACTTCGTGGCCGAGCTCGAAGAGGAGGAGCGGGCCAAGCGCCACGCATGACTCCGACTTTCTCCTTGCGGGCAACCCCGCGCTTCGAGCGTGAGTACCGCAAGCTCTTCGGCAAGCATCCCGAACTCGCAGACCTCCGCTCGCGACTGGCGGAGACTCTTTCCACAGACCCCTACAACCGTCAGCGGCTGTACCACATCAGGAAGCTGGTCGACGTGGACCAAGGAACGTGGCGCCCTCGGGTCCACCTCGACTCGCTGGGCCTCGGCTACGAAGCCATGGCGGCGAGCAATGAGCGACTGATCTATGCCTCGGTCACACCTTACGGCCAAGCCGGGCCCAAGGCCCACTGGGCGGGTGGCTCTCCAGGGCGATCCGGACAGGCTTCCCCTGCCCCTCCTCGAGCAGCCTGGCGAGTTGTGCAGTCGTAGGCGGGCGCGTTCTCCGTTTCTAGGAAGCAGGGAGGTCCCTGCTTCTGGACGCATGCGCCGCGTTTTATCGGCCTCGACGACCGCGAGAGTCGCCTTTGTACAGGCTTGTGGCCGAGTTCTACGAGCGGGCCAAGGGCTGCTGGGACGAGCGCTTCGAGCGGTCCTACGGTTTCTGGCGTGGGTTCGTGGATGAGGTCGTTCTCGGGTTCCAGGCCTGCGGAGACTTCGAGGGTGGCTTTGCCCGTGTGTATTGCGACGAGTGTCGCTCGGACTACCTGGTTGCGTTCTCGTGTAGTCGCCGGGTCTGGGTGTGGGCGCTGTCGCGCCCAGCCACCGACGCTCAGTAGGCACATCGGCTCTTCGAGCCTCTGCGCCAACTTCGGGTTCTGCCCCTCGTGTGCAGCCAAGCGAGCGGCGATCTTCGGTGCGCTTCTCCAGAAGGAGATCCTCGTAGGGTTCGGCCATGCGCAGTGGGTCTTCTTGTGAGGTTCGCAAGCTCACCTCACGGCGGTCACTCGCGACGCCATGGAGTGGCGTCACGAGGGTTCACTGTCCCCAAGCTCCTCCGGCCTACTGGCTGGCAAACCACTCGCCAGGGCTCGCGCTCTGCCTACGAACAAAGGAAGACACTATCCCTTTATCCGCACTCCAGCGCCCTCGCGGGCCCAGGTGGGGACCCGTGGACCGATCGCGACGGAACACCGTGGAGAGAACCGCAAAGGACGCCCCACCCCCGGAGATCCCCATGAACACACAGATCCAGGCATTCCTCGAACAGGTCCAGCGCGACGAAGCGCTCCAGGCGCAGGTGCTCGGCTCCGGCGGCGAGACCGCGCAGCAGACCCGCCGGTCGGTCGTGCAGATCGCGGCGGAGGCGGGCTACCGCTTCACCGAGGCGGACCTGGATGCGGCCGTCGCCGCGTCAGCGCCCGAGGTGAACGACGGGCAGCTCGACCAGGTGGCGGGTGGCGTGCGAATCCAGGGAATGCCCGCCACCGGCAACTTCCTGGAGCAGCAGGACCTCTACAGGACGTTCTTCACCTCGATCGCGAATGGTGGCGGCGGGATCTTCAACGACGGCGGCACGTAAACCGGCACGGGGTCGGCGGTCGCGAACGCCGGCCTCCGGCCACACGCATCCGTCAGATCCGGGGGGCTTCCCCGCTGGAGTGCTCCCACGCCTCCAGGATCTCCCGCCTCACGCGCACGGCGCGAGCATCGACTCCCGGTACTCCGCCGGCACGCCCGCAAGCGTGTCGTCGAGCTGGTTCTTGGACTCCGTGAGAAGCATCCGGTCTCCGGTCGCCTTCCAGAGCAGGAAGTGCGCCTCTCCACGCTCCTCCTCCGTCATCTGTTCCCTGGCCGCCGCGACGAGGCCCGCGGCCTCTCCCGCGTCCAGCACTCCGATCGCTGCCAGGTGCGCGGCGACGAGAGCGTGGACCGACGGGACTCCCCCCTCCTTCGCCATCGACAGCGCGCGCTCCAGGTGCGGCCGCCCTTCCGCGACGGACCCCGATCGGATCAGGCGAGCCCCATGGTGTAGATGCGCGGTGGCGGCGTGTTGATCGTGCGCGCCGATGCGCTCGAAGAGAGCGAGGGCGTCGGCGTGCAGCCGGCCGGCGGCAGACATCCGCCCCATCCCGCCAGAGCCCAGCTCCGACACGATGCGGAAGGGACCGAGAGCGTCGCCGGTCTGCATGGAGGGGCAAGGTCCCTACCCGACCGATCGCGGTCGCATTTCGGTCGCGTGCGGCTAACCGACTGGCTCGCCCCCGGCAGAGTCGACCCGCTCGGCTGTCCACTCGATGAGCGAATCGTGGGAGCGCTCCTGGGAGCGCGCGGCATAGGGTCCATCCGGACCGACCTCGAGGGTACCGGGACCGACAAAGGGTGTGAACGGCATCATCTCGATTTGAATCACTTGCACACCGCCGGCACCACCGGGGACAAGACGCGGCACGCCCCCGGCGCCTAGGCTGGCTGTGACCCCAGCGTCCGCGCGGATAGTGAACTCGATCTGCCGTCGTTCGCCTTCAGGTGTGGCAATCTCGAGAGACAATCCCTCCTCGCCCAACGTGCCCATGAGGGGAAATGTGCGCGTGGGGTCCGGGTCGGTGATCCGTCCGCCGACCTTGGGACTGAAGCCGGCGATTCCGACCTCCACCTGCGGCAGGCGGTTCACGGTGAGCTTCGCGTCGTAGGTTAGGGTGATCTCCCCCTCGACGGCGCCGTCCGCCTCGACAAGAAACCAAAATGAGAAGTCGGCCGAGCGCGTCAACTCGCGCGCGTTGTCCTTCAGCGGTGTCTGTCGGACCAGGCCGCGACCCTCCCACCGGCACTCCGGCAGCTTGGCACCCGACCGACGGGCAAGATCCACGACCCTTTCCGCGAGCTCCGAATCCACAGTGTCGCCCGCGTCCATGAGGGTGCCTTCCCGGCCGGGGAGTGTGACCGCCCCGCTGTCCCCGCGGACGTAATCGTCGCCCAGCCCAATCATGTGTCCAAGCTCGTGGGCTAGTACGCTGGGATCAACTTGAAACACCCACGGGGGGAGGTAGGCCGTCCCGTTGGCAGCGAACACCTGAGCGGTGTCGTCGGTCGTGGTCTCTGTCGTGAGCTGCGGACTGTCAAAGTGAGGATCGACTCCGTGTAGAACGTGCACATCGTGCCCACCGCCGGCTGCGGTCTCGCCGGATGCGATCATGTTGACCACGACTTCGATCTCGACGTTGAAGCACGTTTTGAGGCTTTCGGCTAGCGCCTCGTTCCAATATGTAGCGCTGGCCGCGAAGCCCGGCTCGACATACGAGCGAATGTGGTTCAGCAGGTCCTCACCGGGCGCCTTCACGATCACGTCGACATTGACCGTCACGCGAACTGTGTTCCCTTCGACCGCCACGGCTGTACCCCCTCCAGCCAGGTCCAACTGCGCGTGCGACGCTACCGGCGCTGAAAGGCTGGCGCCGATTGCCGCTACGATCGCCAGAGGTCGCAAGACAGCTCTCACCTGGAGAACTTCTCGAGCTCCGGGTTCCACTGGAGATCGGCCCCGTAAGTCGACCACCACGCCGTCCATGACGGACGGGTGGCGCGTGCCGCCTCGACAGAATCGGCGCGTCGCAGGCCGAAGTCCTCCCCTGTGTTGACCATCAGGGTCCCGCGGGCGACGCGCCAAACCGCGAGAGGTGGGTCTCCACCCGGAAGCACAGCTGACGAGCCAATAAGGTCGATCAGCACCGGCACTGCAGCCTTGTCGCCGACCCCGATCAGACCTACGCTGGCGCGCAGTCGCTCGACATCGTCAAGGGACGTAAGGAACCGTTGCAGGGTGTCGCGAGCCGCTCTGTCGCGCGCGTCCACTGACAACGACAGGGCGTACAAAGCAGCCGAGTGAATGGTGGTGTCGGGATCGTCGACGTGGGTGAGGGCGGCGGTCCTCAGCGACTCCGGGTCGGCGATCGCCAGACGGTCGATCTCCCGCTGCGTCAGCTCCAGGCTCCGCTCCGTCGCGCTGACGAAGGTGCCCTCGGCCTCCGGATCTAGCGTGCCCCGCCCTCCGGTCCTTGAGCACGCGGTGCCCGTGATCGCTAGAGTGGCCAACGCTAGGGGAGCCAGCCACCTCACAGTCTTCGGCCAGAGCGTCGTGAGCCTCAGCGCCGCTCCGGCGCGGTAGCCGAATCGATCGTGGCTGTGCACTGATTGCGATGATAACGCTAAAACCGAGAAGGGCGCCACCTCTCGCTCCACAGAACGCCACTGCGACCCTCCGCCCTACCGAACCGCCAGCACCCCAATCTCGATTCTGCCATCGGGAACGGCGCGCCCATCTTGAATGGCCGGCAGCCTCGCGAATGCGGGGTCGGCTGGGTCGTAAAAGCCAGTCTTGAGCGTGACAGTCAACCCCGAAGCGGCCGCGGGCAACACAAGCAGGTGTGGTCCGCATTAGCGAGTCACTCGAGGGCAAGCCGCGCGCTCCCGCCTGGCGCGTCGGGGTCGATAACCAGTGTGGCCGCAAGTGCTAGGATTCCGCCTTGCGGTGCCGGCGCGGACGCGTCTGCGCCGCTCAGCCCCGACTCGGCGATCACTCCGCCCATTGAGTCTGTCAAAGTCAGCTTGAACTGGCTCACGGAGTCTCGCGGTCCGCGCATTGCCACATGAATTCGCACAGGTGCTCCAGCCTGCGCGCCAGTCGGCGCACCGAAGCCCTAAGGACGTCCGCCGGACCCAGCGACCCGAGCGTGTGTTGGGCGAGTCCGTCACTTGGCGTGACCACGATTTGGGCGGCGTCGAACGCGTCGCCCTCGCCCCCCCGTGATCCACCTCCCGGGTCCACATCCATCGAGTGCCGTCGGACTTGGCATATAGACCTACCCGCACTCGGTAGGTACCCGCCGCGACAAGCTCGGGATGTCGATGGGCAGTGGCGCAGCGATCACTTCATCGGGTTCCCACTCCTCAGATGAGCGAGAGAGTGAATTCATTAGCAGACCGTCGCCTTGGGCAACCACCTCGCCGTCGTCGGCAACCAGGTGTACGAAGGCGGTGTAGGCTGCTTCGGGTATCTCCGTGACGGCCAGCACAAGGTGACGCTTGTCGAGGCGCCTGCCGCAATCGACGTCGCGGCCGGCACCGGAGCGGCTACCGTGCCCCACTCACGCGCCGGCCTCGGACCCGAGGAACGGCCGATTGGCTCGTTTCTGTTCTCCGGTCCGACCGGCGTCGGCAAGACCGAGCTCGCCCGCCAGCTGGCGACCATCCTCGGCATCCAGTTCCTGCGCTTCGACATGAGCGAGTACATGGAGAAGCACACGGTGTCGCGGCTGATCGGCGCTCCCCCTGGGTACGTCGGGTTCGACCAGGGCGGACTGTTGACCGACGCCATTCGGCGGACGCCCCACGCGGTGCTGCTGCTCGACGAGATCGAAAAGGCACACCCCGACGTCTACAACGTCCTGCTCCAGGTGATGGACCACGCGACGCTTACCGACAACACCGGTCGCAAAGCCGACTTCCGCCACGTCGTGCTACTGATGACCACCAACGCTGGCGGCCGTGAGCTGACCTCCAAGGGCCTCGGCTTCGCGCCCAAGAACGCCCTCTCCACCGCCGCCAAGTCACGCCCGGAAATCGAGCGAATGTTCAGCCCCGAGTTTCGCAACCGACTCGACGGCTGGATCGTGTTCGAGCCCCTCAGTCGCGATTCGGTGCGGCTGATCGTCGACAAACTGTTCGGCGAGCTCGCCGCCCAGCTGGCGGCCAAGGAGGTCAAGATCGAGCTCGCCGATTCGGCCCGCGAGTGGCTCGCCGACAATGGCTACGATGCCGATTTCGGCGCCCGACCGATGCGCCGCCTGATCGAGAAAGAGATCAAGCGACCGCTCGCCGACGACATCCTGTTCGGCGTGCTCAAGACCGGCGGCCAGGTCCTGGTCGAGGCCGACACCGAAACGCCGAGCGGACCGGACCAGGAACCGGCGACGCTGCTTACGTTGCGGATTCAAGGCTCCTCCCCACCGTCTTGATCGCTCGCTAATCGGCACGTGCGGCGAACGATCCGGACGGTCGATACCCACGTCTGCGGCGAACCAGGACGGGTGATCGTCGGCGGCGTCGACGATGTCCCCGGCGACACCATGTTCGCCAAGATGCAACACCTACAAGCCCACGATGACGGGCTGCGCAAGCTGATGCTGCGCGAGCCGCGCGGCTACCCGGCGGCAAACTGCAACTTGCTGCTGCCTCCTTGCCACCCCGACGCCGACGCCGGCTTCGTCATCATGGAGCAGGTCGAGTACCCGCCGATGTCGGGAACCAACACGATCGCGGTGACCACGGTGCTGATTGAGACCGGCCGCGTCGAGGCCCGCGAGCCGTTCACCGAGCTGGTGCTCGAGAGCCCCGCGGGGCTGATTGCGGTACGCGCCGAAGTCGCTCGAGGCAAGGTGCGCGCGGTCACCTTCGAAAACGTCCCGGCCTTCGCCGTCCACCTCGACGCGCCCATCAAGGTGCCCGAGCTCGGGATCGTGGTGGTCGATGTCGCCTGGGGTGTGGATGTTCTTTGTCATCGCCGATGTCGAGCCTCTCGGACTGCGCCTTCGCCCCAGCGAGGCGCGCGACCTCGCACGCGCCGGCGAAATGATCAAAGCCGCCGCGGCCGAGCAGCTGCCGTGCGCACACCCGGACAACCCCGAGATCTCCGGCATCAGCATCGCGCAACTTTCCGGGCCAGCGCAGAGTCTCGGGGCGCATCGGCGCAACGCCGTGGTGGTCTCGAGCGGCAAGCTCGACTGGGACCGGCCCGCAACCTGGACCGGCGCCCTCGACCGCTCGCCATGCGGCACCGGCACCTGCGCCAAGATGGCGACCCTGTGGGCGCGCGGCGAGCTCGGCCTCGGCGACGACTTCGTCCACGAGGGGATCCTCGGCACCCGCTTCACCGGAAGGCTGCTGCGCGAGGCGCGGGTGGGAGACCGCGCGGCGGTGGTCCCGACGATCTCTGGGAGCGCCTGGATCACCGGCTTCGCCGACTATGTGCTCGACATCGACGACCCGTTTCCCGAAGGGTTCACCGTTGGCGACATCTGGGGCGGCGACATCTGAATCAGCGCCATCGCGCGCGACCCGCGACCGCAAGTTTGCCGGCACGACAGCGAGTCGGCCACCTCTATCGAGGGCAATCGAGAGCGGTTGCGAATCTGAGCGAACGAGGCGAAGAGTCAGCCAAACATCCGCTTGACCGCGTGGAGGCGCGGCAACTGCGCCTTCGACACCAACTGCCCGGCGAGATGGTCGGAGACGTTCCGGCTGCCTGTCAGGTTCGGTCGTGTCGTGGCGTTGTCGGGCGATGGCATGACGGCGATCCTGGCCGGCAGCGAAAAGGCGCGAGTGTTCGCCCGCGAGGGCGAGCTCTGGGGCTTGTGGACGAGGTCTACGAGCGGGTCAAGGGCTGCTGGGAGGAGCGCTTCGAGCGGCCCTATGGCTTCTGGCGTGGGTTCGTGGACGAAGTGGTTCTCGCGTTCCAGTCGTGCGGTTCCGGCCTTCCAGGCCACGGTGACTTCGAGGGCGGGTTTGCCCGCGTCTATTGCGACGAGTGTCGCTCCGACTACCTGGTAGCGTTCTCGTGTAGTCGTCGAGTGTTTTGCCCCTCCTGTGCCGCTACGGGAGCAGCAATCTTCGGTGCGTTGCTCCAAGAAGAGATCCTCGAAGGGGTCGGTCACGCGCAATGGGTCTTCTTGCGAGGTTCGCAGGCTCACCTCCCGGCGCTTACTCGCGACGCCATGGAATGGCGCCACGGGGGTGCACCATTCCCAAGCTGCTCCGGCCGTACTTTCTCCATCTTCCGGCGTGCCGACATCACCGAGAGCTACTGGGGAAGCGGTCGCATGCGGCCTGGGAGACAGTGGATGAGCTGATCGCCGCGGCGAACGCCGACGATCGAGACATCCGGCCCGGGATGGCCGGCGTGGTCCAGACGGCAACCGATCTTCTGGAGTGGAGCCCTCATGTTCACGCGCTGGTTTCTCGTGGCGGGTGGGATCGCGAGGGCACTTGGGTGCCCGTGCCGTACGTCGACGCGAAGGCGGCCGAGCTTCTGTTTCGCGACAAGGTAATCAGCTTTCTACGAGACGCCGAGCTGCTGAGCGATGAGCGGATCGAGATGCTGCTTTCATGGCAGTCTGCGCCGTCCTCGGCGACGAACACTGGATTCTCGGTCCACCGCCCTCGGGGCACGCGCTGCGCGCGGGCGCCGAGTGAACGCCGGCAGGCGCAGCCTGGCAAGAACACGGTCACCGTGGGGGCGGACGATTCAGCGGGCACCGAGCGGCTCGCCCGCTACCTGCTTCGTCCGCCGCTCAGTCGCGAGCGGATGTCCTGGGATGCCGATGGCTCCATTCTGTACCGGGGCAAGGCCAGGGGTCGATTCGGTGGCTCCCAGACCACCTTCGACGCAATGGCCCCTCAGCCTCTAGCCCTTCGCTGTCGTCGAGCTCCCGGCCGTGCGCCAGCTTGGTGTTGCGGCCATCGGCCTGCCATTTCGAGGTCGCTCCTACGACGACGGCGACCGGGCGGGGTGGAGTGTTTGAGGACTTCATGTTGAATCAGCTTCAATCGATCGGGACGAGACGCTTCAGCTCCTCGAACCAGTTCTGTACCAGAACCGCCTTCAACTTCGAGAGGTCGGCGGCCTCCGGCAGGACGAATCGCGTTCCGTCGGGAGAGACGTCGAAGAGTCGATCGGGAAAGCCGCTGACACGGGTCGGTACTTCGAAGAGCTGGTTTGGCGGGCTCGGGACAAGCTCGCCATCGACAACCTCGTAGCTCAGTGACATGAGCTTCGAGCTTCCTTCGAGATAGAAGATCTCCCGCTCCGATCGAGACCAGCTTGGGCTGAGCCCGCCGTTGACCGATAGCTGAATGCGTCGACCGTCCGCGGGATAGGGCTGTACGAAGATCTCCGTCTCCCCAGCCTGAGTCAGTTCGTAGGCGATCCACTTGCCGTCGGGCGAGAAAATGCCGTTGGCCTCGCTTTCGAGGGTAGCCAGGAACGGCTCTCCCTCTTCTCCCGAACCGGGCTTCAAGGTCCAGATGTCGAAGGCCCGATCGAGTCGTGTGTAAGCCAGAATACCGTCGGGGCTCATCGACGACGGTACCTTGACGAACTCGTCGCTGGTCAGCGCCTCCTCGGGTCCGCTGCCGTCGGCCCGCTTCCAGTAGAGACTCATGGTTCCATCGCGAGTCGACTGGAAGATGATGCGCTCTCCGTCGGGCGTCCAGACCGCAGCCTGATTGTCGCCGATCGTCGACAGCCGCGACGAAACCCCGCGTCGCAGATCGTGGACCCACAGAGACCAATCGGATTCCACCTGGACGGTGTAGGCGAGACGAGTGCCGTCCGGCGAGAAAGCGGGTGTTTTGAAGTTCCTGGCTTCGTCGAACAGAGGCTCCTGGGCTCCGCTCCGGTCGATGGAGAGGAGCTTCGTGCGATACGCCGCCTCCGACGAGGCGGGAACGTAGAGGAGGGATCCATCTCTCGAGACGGTGTATCCCGCCATGCCGTGAAAGCCGACATAGACGCCTTCTACCACTGGCCTGGCATCACCGGTCACTTCGAGACGTACCGGGTCGAATGGGGCCGCGTAGAGCGACCTGCCGCGGACGAACACCAGATGGCCACTCGACAGGTAGCGCCCGTCGGAGGCGCCCTCGATGAGCGTGTGAATCTCCCCGGTCTCGTAGGAGAGAACAGCGATGCGCTGGTCCTCTGTCTCCTGCCCGAAGGTGATCGAGAGGATCACCCCACGCCCGTCGGGCAGAGGGTCGGGCCAGCGATGACTGATCTCCCCACGCGCCGTGTCGGGCCTCGTAACCGTCTCCGGCTCGCCGCCGGACAGGGCCACGCGAACGAGTCCCGACCGGGTGCTCGGCACGTAGATGAAGGAGTCGTCTCCTTCCCAGGCGCCCCCCCAGTAGTCCGGTGCCGGGGCCACGATGGTCGCCTGGCCGCCCTCGATCGGCACCTTCTTGAGGTGGCCCTTGAAGTCCCAGAATACGAACGAGCGTCCATCGGGTGAGAACACGGTGCGTGAAAACCCGCCCTCGGTGCCCGGCAGGGGCCGCAGCTCGAGGGAGTCGAGGCGCCGAATGTAGAGGAGGGAGCGGCCGCTGCCGGCGGCCGCGATGAGCAGCTTTCCGTCGGGCGAGATGCTCACGACCCCGTCTTCCAGGGCGGGCTCGAGGTGCAACTGATCGAGATCGATCGTCGACCGGACAACGGGCAGAGCGCCGGATCCGGGTCGTGGCGAAGGGTCCGCGCCGCCGAGCATCCGCAGGGCACCGAGCGTAAGCACTACGCCTGTGGCCACACCCGCTGCGATCCACAGGCTGAGACGGCGCCGAGACTGCTTCGCTGTCGCCTCGAAGGGCTGGTCTTGGGCGTCGAGAGACTGCAGCTCAATGCGAGCGTCTCCGATGTCCTGCAGGCGGTTGCGGGGATTGCGCACCGTGCACCGTTCGACGAGCCGCCGTAGTCCCGGACCGACTTCGGCAGGGAGGGTCTCGAGGTCCACCTCGTCGCGCAGAACGGCCGCGAGAGTGTTCGGAGCGTCCTCCGCGCTAAACGCCCGTCGACCGGTGATCGCCTCGTAGAAGCAGACTCCGAACGCCCAGATGTCCGTCCGTTTGTCTGCGGTCTTCCCGGATGCCTGCTCGGGCGACATGTAGGCGACGGTCCCGAGAATCTCGCCTCGTCGCGTTGCGGCGAGAGTCAGAGTTGGAGACTGGGTCATCGCGGGGCCGCCGCCGGCGGTTTCGTCGGAGAGTGCCTTGGCCAGGCCGAAATCGAGGACCTTGACCACTCCAGTGTCGGAGACTTTGATGTTCGCCGGTTTGAGATCCCGGTGGATGACGCCCCGCTCGTGAGCTGCGGCCAGTCCCTCGGCGATCTGTATGAAGAGCGGAACCGCGTCGCCGACCGGGATCGGCCCCCGAGCGATCCGGTCGGCAAGAGTTTCGCCCTCGACAAGCTCCATGACGAGGAAGCTGGTGTCCGCTTCCTTTTCGAAACCGAAGAGGGTTGCCACGTTGTTGTGGTTTAACGATGCGAGGACTCGCGCTTCACGTTCGAAGCGGGCGAGACGCTCAGAATCGGTGGACACCTCTTCGAGCAGTAATTTGATCGCGACCTCTCGCCCGAGCTTCGTGTCTTTGGCACGGTAGACCTCTCCCATGCCCCCCGCACCGAGGGGGGAGATGATCTCGTAGAAGCCTAGGCGGGCGCCTTTTTCCAACTGCATTGCGTGAGCGGGATCCTATCCCCGATCGAGTGTCGGTCGGTGCCCGCGGTAGCTCTTCCAGGTTCGTGCCGCCTTTCGCCGGATGTCGGAACCCAGCTGTTCGGGACCTGACCGTCCCGTATCGGGCTAGGCCGATGTCCAGAGAGCTTTTACGATCTCGATATGTTTCGGCATGCCGATCTGGCTCGGGCGGCGAAAGCCAGCGGATCCGGCTCGCCACCCAGGTCGGGAGCAAGCTCATGGGGGTGCTCTACGTGCTCGACGAGCCGTCGATCGGGCTGCACCAGCGCGACAACGATCGTCGCGAACATCGAGGCGGTGGTCAAGGTGGTGAACGCGTGCGGCCTCGCTGGTTTCAACAACTTCTGGGTGTTCGCGTCCGGGCTGACTAATGTGCGCGTCGTCCTTACGGTTACCGACACGGAGTCGGATGTTGTGAGGATGTATACAAACGAACAGGGGACTCCGTTTCAGCCGATTCTCGACACCAACGCATTCTCAACATGCCCGTAGATCGAGCCAGGTTGATAGGAGTCGTGCAGTTCGGTATGTGGAGTCGGCGACTCGTGGTCGAGGGCGTCTCCGGGCCGCCCGCTTCCGTTTCTGGTACGACATCGACTGGCGGACCGTGATCTTGAAGGGTAGCAAGCCCCGATAGCGAGGATGGCTCAGCTAGGACGCCGTGGGGTCGGCCAGAGACGTGCTCGTTTCGGGGTGTTGCTGCGATGCGCCCAACGCGACGCCGCGCGGGTTCACCACGAACTGCTACCATCACCATGATGTCGAGCCCGCCGCGGGATCTCGCTGGGCGCCGCCGGGAGCTTCAGCTCGAGACCCTGTACGACCTGCTGGTGGCGCTGCACGGCCACCGGTCCGAGCAGGAGTTGATCGACGACCTGCTGCAACGGGTGTGCTCGGTGGTCGACCCGGGCGCGGCGGCGGCAGTCACCCGCGATTCGCGGGGGGAAGTGCGGGGTGCCGCCAGTGTCGGCTTCGAGGAGCCGCCGGCCGGCCAGCGTCTGCTCCGCGAGCCGGTGTGGCAGGAGCTGCACGCCGAGCCTTCGGCGCTGACTCGCCGTGCCGGCTCGTTCGCCGGCCGTCCGTTCGAAGAGCTCCTGGCGGTGCCGCTCGACTACCGTGGCCAACTGCTCGGCTACCTGGCGGTGGCCGACAAGGAGGCCCGCGACGGTGTCGGCACTGGGTTCTCCGACGAAGACCGCCGGTTCGTCGCGTCGGTGGCGGCACTTGCCGGAGTCGCGGTGGATGGTCTACGCCAGGTCGAGTCGCTCAAGGATCTGAGCGACCGGCTCGAAGAAGAGAACAAGCTGCTCAAGGAGCGGCTGGTCCACGAGGTCGGCGGCCAGGAGATCGTCGCCCACGCGGCGCCGATGCGTCGGGTTCTCGAGCTGGTCGAGCGGGTGGCGCCGCGCGGGGTCAATGTCCTGGTCCGTGGCGAGAGCGGCACCGGCAAGGAACTGATCGCCCGCCTGCTCCATCAGCGCTCGGGACGCAGCGGTCCGCTGGTGGCGGTCAACTGCGCGGCGCTGCCCGAGTCGCTGCTCGAGTCGGAGCTGTTCGGCATCGAGGGCGGCGTTGCGACCGGAGTCCATGCGCGGATTGGCCGCTTCGAGCTCGCCGATGGCGGCACGCTGTTTCTCGACGAGATCGGCGACCTTCAGGTATCGCTGCAGGTCAAGCTGCTGCGAGCGCTGCAGGAGCGCGAGGTCATGCGCATCGGGGGCCACAAGGCGAAGTCGATCGACGTCCGGGTGGTGACCGCGACCCACCAGCCGCTCGAGCGGCTGGTGGAGGACGGGACTTTTCGCGAAGACCTCTACTACCGGCTCAAGGGCGTCGAGATCCAGCTGCCGCCGTTGCGCGAGCGCCGCGACGACATCGCCCATCTGGTCCGCCATTTCCTCGGGCGCTTCTGCGCGCGCGAGGGCATCCCGGTGCCGTCGATCCAACGCCAGGCCTGGGACCTGCTGCTCGGCCACGACTACACCGGCAACGTCCGCGAGCTCCAGAGCTGGATCGAGGGCGCGTCGGCCCTGGCCGTTGGCGAGATCGACGACGAGTTGCTGCGCTCGTTGCTCGGTCCGGGGGCCAAGGGCGACGGCGAGGGACCCGGGCCCCTCGACCTCGACACCCTCGAGCGAGTCCACATCCGCAAGGTGCTGCGGATCACCGCGGGGAACCGGAGCGCGGCGGCGCGTCTGTTGGGCGTCGATCGGCGAACCCTCTCCCGCAAGGGTTTCTAGGAGCCTGGTGTTTTTCTCCCACGGAGCTGCGCGCAGGGATCTGCGTCCGCTGGCAAGGCGTGGCCGACGGACGCAATGCTGGGCCATTGTGGAGGAGGTCCAACGCA
>JAQBHE010000380.1:0-11968 GCA_032128015.1 Holophagae bacterium | reverse complement strand
GCCGGCGGCTCGCCGAGACCGATCACCCCGCGCTCCTGGTTCTTCGCATCGTTCATCAACACCACGTCGAGCTCGCCGACGTCGCCGAACGCCGCCAGCCGGTAGAACTCCATGTTGGGGTTGAGCAGCCGACCGCTCACCGGATCGGGAATCCACTCCTCGAACAGGCTCCAGCCAACACCCATGATCAAAGCGCCTTCGACCTGGCTGGTCGCGAGCTTCGAGTTGACCACCAGGCCGCAATCCTGCACCGCCACCAGCTTCACCATCGACACGATGCCGGTCTCCGTGTCGACCGTGACCTCGGCCATCTGCACCCCGGCGACCCCGCTGTCATTGAGCGGACCGGGTCCGGGGTTGCGGCCGGTGACCGAGATCTTGGTCACCCCGAGGAGCGCCGCGGCCCGCTTCCACTCCATGCCGCGCGACGGCTCCCCGCGCACCTGTACCCGGCCGCTGACCGCTTCGAGCTGGCCGGGGGCGACGCCAATCTCGGATGCGACTTTGGCGAAGACCTGTTCCAGGCAATCCTGAGCCGCGCGCCGGGTCGAGCCGCTGACTCCGCCGACCGTGGTGCTGCCGCCCGACGGCCCGGACTGGGGCAACCGGCTGTCGCCGATGTGGACGACCACCTGGTCGACTCCGAGTCCAAAGGTCTCGGCGAGCACCATCGCCACCACGGTCCGCGTCCCGGTGCCGAGATCCTGGGTGCCGAGGCTCGCCTCGACCGCGCCGTCGGGGTGGACCGTGACCTCGCAGCGGCTCTGGTGGCCGCGCCCGCCCCAGGTGTGAAGCGACACTCCGAGACCGCGCTGCACCGGCCCCTTGTCCATTACGTTGCGCGGGCGCCAGCGCTCCTTCCAGCCGATGCGCTCGGCGGCGATCGCGAGCTGCTCTCGATACACCGGCGCGAAGCGGCCGCCGTCGAACGTGAGGTCGAGGTTCTTCAAAAGCAGCGCGACCGGGTCCATGCTCAGGGCGTGGGCGAGGTCGTCGAACATCGCCATGGTCAGAAAGCAAGCCTGGGGGTGGTTGGGTGCTCGCCAGGCGCGCGCACCGGCGAAGTGGGTGGGCACCGACTGGTGTTTCTTGCGTCGGTTCGGGATCTCCGAGAACACGTAGGGGATGGGGACGGCGCCGGTTCCCGGGCGCCCCCCCGAGCCCCAGGACTCGGACTCCCAGGCGGTAATCCGGCCGTCGGAGTTAGCCCCGACGCGGATGCGCGCGAACGCCGACGGTCGGCTGCCGCCCACCGCCACTTCCTGCTCGCGCCCAAGAAACAGCTTCACCGGCGCGCCGGCGTCGCGCGCCAGATGCGCGCCTTCGATCCCCCAACGGTCGGGGCTGAACTTCGAGCCGAAGCCGCCGCCCATGTAGTCGGTGATCACCCGCACCTTGGAGGCCGGCACGCCCAGAGGCTCGGCGAACTGGAACGGCAACGTCGACACCGCCTGGGTCGAGGCGTAGATGGTGAGGCTGTCCCCGTCCCAGGCCGCGACCTGGCCGTGGGGCTCGAGGCACATGTGGGCGATCTGGGGCAAGCCGAGGGTGTTCTCGACTACGACGTCAGCAGCGGCGAAAGCGGCGTCTGGATCTCCCGCCGACTCCTCCTGGCCAGGGTTGGTCTCGGGCGCCGACGCGAGGTCGGACTCGGTGACGTAGTGGGGGAGCACCTCGTACTCGACGACGATTCGGCGCAGCGCGTCGCGCGCGATCTCCTCGGTCAGTGCCGCCACCGCCACGATCTCGTCGAACGCCCACTGGATCTCGGTCCCCACCCCTTGGATCACCCGTAGCGCGCGCACCCCAGGGAGCTTCTCGGCAGCGGCGGTGTCGAGCTTGGTGATCCGAGCGTGGGCGTGCGGACAGGTCAGCATCGCCCCGTAGAGCATGCCGTCGAGCCGACGATCGAGCGAGTACACAGCGGCGCCGGTGGACTTGACCGGACCGTCGAGCCGCGACTGCCGCGACCCCAGGATCTTGTGGGTGCCAGGCTCCGGCCAGGAGTAGTCGGCCATCTCAGACCCCTTCCTTGGACCACGCCCGGAGCACCCGCCTCATCCCGCCGTAGGTGCCACAGCGGCAGAGGTTGCCGCCGAGCGCGCGGTTGACCTCGGCCGGCGAGGGGTCGGGGTTGTGCTCGAGAAGGGCGCGGAACGCGACCACGAAGCCGGGGGTACAGAAGCCGCACTGCTGGGCGTCGTGCTCGACGAACGCCGCCTGCACCGGGTGCATCCGCTCGGGAGTGCCAAGACCCTCCACGGTCACAATCTCCTGGCCGTCGGCGTCGACGGCGAGCCGGCTGCACGCGTAGACCAGCTCGCCGTTCTCGATCACCGTGCAGGCGCCGCAGGTGGCACGGTCGCACACCCGCTTGGGACCGGTCACCCCGAGACGATCGCGTAGCGCGTCGAGCAGGGTCACCCGCGGCTCGACCGCGAGACGATGGGTTTTGCCGTTGACCTCGAGCGCGATCTCGACCGGCCCAGGACCGAGCACGGCCGGCGTCGGCGCTTCGCTTGCCTTGCCCGGCTGGGCGCCGGCCAGCTGCGGCAACAAGCCGCCGGCGAGCGCGCCCGCGGCGCCGCCGCGCAGGAACGATCGGCGCGAAAGCCCGCTCGCCTGACGCTCGTCGTCGGGCACCGATGAGCCCGCAAGGCGTGGCGCTCGAGAACTGGGGTCGGGATCGCTCATGCGAGCCTCCGTCCTTTGGTTGTCACGGTCACCCGTGATTGTACCCCCCTGCCGTTAGCGCCGCCCTCAGATCCTCGGTAGCACTTCGATCAACTGCATCAGCTTCTCGAAGGTCACGAGTCCACGCAGGCGATCGCCGTCGACCACCAGCACCACCCGTTGCGGCAACCCGGTGAGGGTGCGAAAGACCTCCTCGAGCGGGGTGTCGGGGCGGACCTGCGGCGGCTGGCGGTCCATCGCCTCGAGCACCGCGCCGTCGCGCCCGAAAGCAGCGAGACCTCGCAGCAGCGAGGCGCGATCGAGCAGACCGGCCACCCTCCCCCAGGCGTCGATCACCGGAAAGTCGCGCTGATGGGTCGCGAGGAAGAGTCGCACCGCCCACTCGAGAGAGTCCTGGGGCGCGACGGTCTCGAAGCTGGTCATCATCGCCTCGCCGGCGCTGCGGCCGCGCACCAGGGAGCGGGTGCGGAAGAACGCCGACTCTTGGCTCGCACCAAAGAACACGAAGAGCGCGATCAGGAGCAGCACCAGGTTGCGGGCCGGCCCGAACACCGCCACCAACGCCATCACCACCGCCAGTCCCTGACCCAGGCGGGTGGCGAAGACGGTCGCCTTCTCTTCGCCGACGATCAGGCTCAGGAACGCGCGCAGGATCCGACCGCCGTCCATCGGAAACGCTGGCAGCAGGTTGAATACGAACAGCGCGAAGTTGGCGGTCGCGGTCCACGGCAGGGTCGCCGAGAGCTCTCCCGAGAGCGACCAGGGGACCCCGGCCGCAGCGATTCCCAGAACCAGCAGCAGCCCGAGCACCAGGTTGACCAGCGGCCCGGCGGCCGCGATCAAGAGCTCGGCCTGGCCGCTCGGCATCGAGTCGAGGCGGGCGATGCCGCCGATCGGATAGAGCACGATCTCGCGCGTGGCGATCCCGAACCGGCGGGCAACCAACGCGTGGCCGAGCTCGTGGAGCACCACGCTCAGGAGCAACAGTCCGAACACCAGAAACGGCATCGTCGCCGGCTCGCCCCGGCTCGCGGTGTAGACGCCAAACCACACCACCAGAAACAGAAAGGTGAAGTGCACCCGTACCGGGATGCCGAACAGGTCGAACAGGCGGATCGAACCGCCAGAGCCGGGGGTCAACAAGTCCGCATCGCCTCGACGGGTCTCAACTCCACGCCCGCGCGATCCGATCCAGCCCTTCGTCGATCACCGCGCTATCGGCCGCGAACGACAAACGGAGATGGCGATCGTCGCCGAACGCGGCTCCCGGCACCACCGCGACGCCGACGCGCTCGAGCAGGTCTTCGGCGAGGGCGGTGGCGTTCGGAAGCTTGGCGGTGAAACGTCCTTCGACCTGGGGGAAGGCGTAGAACGCGCCGCCCGGGCTCGAACAGCGCACCCCTGGGAGGGCGTTGAGCGCCAGGACCACGCGGTCGCGATGGCGCTCGCACAACGCCACCCGCGAGTCGACCTCACCGGCGTCTAGAGCGAGCGCGGCCACCGCTCCCGGCTGGGCGAATGAGGTCGGGTTCGAGGTCGCGTGACTCTGGACACTGCGCGCGGCGGCGATGAGCGCCGGCGGACCGAGAGCATAGCCGAGCCGCCAACCGGTCATCGCGTAGGTCTTGGAGAACGACCCGACCAGAACCACGGTATCGGGGAACTCGGCGGCGAGGTCGGCGACACTGGCATGGCGGGCGCCGTCGTAGACGAAGCGCTCGTAGGTCTCATCAGAGATCACCAGGAGACCGCGCTCGGCACACCCGGCGACGATCGCGCGCAGGTCGTCGGCACCGACCAGGCCGCCCGTGGGGTTGCAAGGAGAGTTGAGGATCACCGCCCGGGTATGTTGGGTCAGCGCCTCGAGGATCGGTCCCGCCTCGATCGCAAAACGACGGGCGAACGAAGTCTCGACCAGCACCGGACGCGCGCCCGCGAGCACCACTTGCTGGGGCAGGCTGACCCAGCACGGGGACGGGATCACCACCTCGTCGCCGGGCTCGAAGAGCGCGAGCGCGAGCTCAAAAAGCGCCGCCTTGGCGCCGACCGTGATCAACGTGTCGCCGTTGCCCGTCCAGGGCGCGCCGCGGTCGCGATAGCGCTCGGCGACCGCGGTGCGCAGACTCGGCACACCGTCCAGGTCGGTGTAGCGGGTGAAGCCGTCGGCGAGCGCTTGACGCGCCGCCGCCACCGCGGCTTCTGGCGACGGGAACGCCGGTTCGCCGGCCCCCAGGTCGACCACCGAAGCACCGCCAGCGCGTAGCGCGCGCGCTCGACGCGCCACGTTCATGGTCGCGGACTCGCGGGTCGCGCCGATCCTACCCGCGAGCCGCATGGAGCGCATGGTAGCATTCGCCAGGGGGTGGCTTGCCCCCGTTCGACCTCTGCCTCTCGCGTCCCGCCGCCGCTGCTGCATCGATGAAAAGGCCCGGTCTCTCGCTGCTCGTGGTGCTCGGGCTGCTCGGGCTCACGAGCGCGGCGACCGCCCAACCTCCGCGCGCCGCGGTCGAGAAGGCGCACTTCGAGGCCTTTGTCGAGCGCTCCGCCTTCGCCGCGGGTGAGCGCGCTCGAATCGTAGCGCGAGTGACCATCGACGAGGGCTGGCACATCCAGGCCCACGAGCCCTCCTTCGAATACCTGATCCCCACCGAGCTCACCGTCGAGCTGCCAGCAGGCTGGCCCGCGGCGAGCGTCGAGTACCCGCCGGCGGTCCTCTGGCAGTCGACGTTCGAAGCCGAGCCGCTCGCGGTCTACGAAGGCGAGACGTTGCTCTACGCAGCGCTCGACGTACCACCTGCCAGCGCGTCCGATCGCTACGAGATCGGTCTCACCCTCGAGTACCAGGCCTGCGACGAGCGCGTATGCCTGCCGCCTGTGACCACCACGGCGGCGGTGACTCTCGAGGTCGGAAGCGCCGGCGAGTCCCAGCACCAGGACCTTTTCGCGGCCCGCGAGAAGGGCGACCAGGGGACATCGGCTGGTCGACCCCCAACTCCCAAGAGGTCCCTGGGCGCGTTCGCCGGAATGCTGCTCGCCGGAGTGATCGGGGGCCTGATCCTCAATGCCATGCCGTGCGTGCTGCCGGTGCTCTCGCTCAAGGTGTTCGCGCTGGTCAAGACCGCGGGCCAAGGTCGGCGCCAGATCACCGCCGGCGCGCTCGCCACCGCGCTTGGCATCCTGATCTCGTTCTGGGCGCTTGCGCTGACGGCGATCGCGGTGCGCGCCGGCGGCGGACTCGTTGGCTGGGGGATCCAATTCCAGAACCCCGGATTCGTGGCGTTCCTCACCGTCGTCCTGGTGTTCTTCTGCCTCAACATGTGGGGGTTGTTCGAGATCACGCTGCCGGCGGCGCTCGGCGGCGCCCTGGGCTCGAGCGGCCAAGGCGGCGGCATGGCCGGCCACTTCAGCTCGGGCCTTCTCGCAACCTTGATGGCGACGCCGTGCTCGGCGCCGTTCCTGGGCACCGCGGTCGGCTTCGCCCTGAGCCAGAACGCGGGCACCACCCTGGCGGTGTTCACCGCCGTCGGCGTCGGCATGGCCCTGCCGTACCTCGGACTCGCGGTGTGGCCCAAGACCGCTCGGCTGCTGCCCCGCCCTGGCGCTTGGATGGACCTGCTCAAGGGTGCGATGGGATTCCTGCTCGCCGGCACCGCAGTGTGGTTGCTCTACGTGCTGAGCGCGCAGGTCTCGCCGGTTCGCCTGGCGGTGCTCGAAGTCACGCTGCTTTCCGTCGGCTTCTTCGCCTGGTTGCGCAGCAAAGTCGCCAACGCCAGGCTTGGCTCGATGATCGCGGCCGCCGGATTGGTCGGCGCGGCACTTGCCACCGTCACCCTCGCCGCTGGCGGCACCCCTCCAGAAACCCGCGGCACGTTCGGAGACCGACCGGGCATCCAGTGGCAGAACTTCGACCGCGACCGTGCCGAGGCGCTGGCCGCCGCCGGTGAACTGGTGTTCGTCGATGTCACCGCGGACTGGTGCGCCACTTGCAAAGTCAACGAACGCCTGGTGCTCAACGCCGACGCGATCATCGAGCTCTTCGAGCGCCACGGCGTGGTGGCGATGAAGGCGGACTGGACGAACCGCGACGACCGGATCGCCCGCTACCTCGAAGACTTCGGCCGCTATGCGATTCCCTTCTACGTCCTCTACCGCCCCGGACTGCCGCCGCACGTCTTCGGCGAGCTGTTGACCAAGGGCAGCGTCATCGCAGTCGTCGAGGCGTCGGCGACCGGCACGGTCGGCCCTGCCACCGTCGATACTGCCACCGGCTAACAGCCCGCCGGCGCGCGCTCAGCGACCCCTCAGCCGCCGCGCGCTTGCTCGCGCAAAACCGTGATCGCCTGAAGCCTTTGCTTCAGCTCGGCCTCGAAACCGTGTTCGCCGGGCCGGTAGAACCGCAAGTCACGCACCGCCTCGGGCAGACACTCGAGGCCACCCACCCCGGCCTCGGTCTTCGGCGCGTAGCGGTAGCCGCGGCCGTAGCCGAGGTCCTTCATCAGCCGCGTGGGCGTGTTGCGAATCTCGGGCGGCACCGGCTCGGCGGGTCGATCGTGGATCGCCGCTCTTGCCGCCTTCTCGGCTTCGTACACCGCGAGGCTCTTGGGCGCGAGCGCCAGGTAAACCGCGGCCTGGACCAGCGCCAGATCGCCTTCCGGTGATCCCAGCCGCTCGTGCGCCTGCCACGCCGCGAGGGTCAGGGGCAGAGCCTGGGGGTCCGCGAGGCCGATGTCCTCAGAGGCAAATCGAACCATTCGACGGGCGAGGTAGCCGGGATCTTCTCCCGCTTCGAGCATCCGCAACAGCCAATACAGCGCGGCATCCGGGTCGCTCTCGCGCAGCGACTTGTGGAGCGCCGAGATCAGGTTGAAGTGCTCCTCGCCGGCCTTGTCGTAGACCAGGATCTTGCGCTGGGCGGCGCGCTCGACCGCCGCGGCGTCGATTGCCGCCCCGGCGGCGTCCTCGAACACCAGCTCGAGCAAGCCGAGCGCCCGGCGCGCGTCGCCCGAGGCGAGGCCAGCGATCGCCGAAAGCGCCTGGGGCTCGACCTCGGCGCCAGTGCCGCCGAGACCCCGCTCGACGTCCCCGAGCGCGCGCTCGAGCACGGTGATCAGATCCGCGGGCGACAGCGGCTCGAGCACCACCACCCGGCAGCGCGAGAGCAAGGCGCCATTGAGCTCGAAGCTCGGGTTCTCGGTGGTGGCACCGACCAACACCACGTCGCCGCGCTCGAGGTACGGCAGGAACGCGTCCTGCTGAGCGCGGTTGAAACGGTGGATCTCGTCGACGAACAACAGCACCGCGCCGACCCGCCGGATCCGCTCGGCCTCCGCCATCACCTTCTTGATCTCCAAGATCCCCGAAGTGACCGCGCTGAACGGCAGGAAGTGGCTGGAGGTCGCCCGCGAGATGATCCGGGCGAGCGTCGTCTTGCCAGATCCCGGCGGTCCCCAGAACACCAACGACGGCAGCCGATCGGCGGTGATCGCTCGGCGCAAGAAGCCTTGCTCGCCGAGCAGCGCGTCCTGGCCCACCACCTCGTCGAGCGACTGCGGCCGCATCCGCTCGGCGAGCGGGGGACGGCGCGCGCCCGACCCCGGGTCACCCATCGCCCGGGGCGCGGCGCCCAGCGGGCGCGGCTGATCGTCGAACAGTCCGCGCCCCACCGCAGGGCCGTCGATCGACCCGCGCCGAGTCATGGCGGGCTCGC
Organism: Holophagae bacterium; assembly: GCA_032128015.1. Taxonomy (GTDB): domain Bacteria; phylum Acidobacteriota; class Thermoanaerobaculia; order Multivoradales; family Multivoraceae; genus JAQBHE01. The sequence goes on along the minus strand of JAQBHE010000380.1, from coordinate 3,567 downwards.
AAGGGTGGCCAGCTCGACCTCACCGTCGCCGACGAACACCTCGCCGATCGGGCGGACCTCGGCGCCGCGATCGAAGTCGAAGCACAGATCCAGAGGATCGAGACGGCCGACAACGCCGGGATCACCGGCATCACCGGCATCGCGGTAGAGGACCACCCAGCGCGCACCCACCCGCACCAGATCGCCGGTGTGGGCCTCCGAGCCCCAGGCGAGCCGGTCCTTCTCGAGATCGACCCGACGCGACTCGAGGTCGTCGAGAGAGGTGCCTGCATCCTCGAGGATCGAGCGCAACACCAGCAGCCTCGAGAAGCTGAGCTGGCGGCCGTAGAGGTCTGCCAGCTTCTCGAGCAACTCGGGCGCCGACCCTTCGGCTGCCTCGAGCTGGCTGAGCCCGAACACCCGCGATGCTGCCCGGGCGCCTTCGAGGGTGGCGGCGACGGTCGGGAAGCGCTGCGGGCTCGCGAGTAGCTCGTCAAAGCCTGGCGACTTCAACCGCTGGGCCGGCACGATCGCCTTGGTGTCCGCAAACAGCTCGATCCAGACCTGGTAGCGCTGGGTGCCGAAGGGACGGCCGCCTTCCCCGAACGGACCTGCGAGCTGTTCATGGTGTCGGCTCTCGAGGCTGCCCGCCGCCGACCAACCGCGACCCCACTCGGGGTGGAAGAACTCTTCGAACCGGAACGACTCGAGACTCTGGTCTGGCGCGAGCACTCGGAATGGCACGGCGCCTTCGAGAGTCAACCAGAGAATTCGCGCGTCTTGCGGCCCGCTCCAGCGCCGAATCGACTCGGCGGGAACTGGGCCATCTCCGAGATCGATGGCCGACGCTTCCGTAAAATACACCTTCTCGCCGCCGGGCACCTCGGCCTCGAGGACGGCATGGAGCCGCACCCGCTCGCCGGCGTTCAAGGTGACCGGACCCATCCGGGCGATTCCGGATCCTTCGACCTCGACTGCGATCCACGCCGCCTTCGGCTCGGGTCGTCGAACGCGATCGACCGCCGGCAGCAGCCACACCACCACCGCTGCTCCGGCGACGATCGCGACGACCAGCGAGAGAACGCGTTGGCGGCTGTCCATTCAGGAATCCTAGCCGGCGCCCAGTCCGGCCCTAGCCGGCGTCCTGTCCGGCCAAGCCGGCGCCCTGGCCGGCCAGGTGGTGGTGGCAGCTACGACGGCTGGAGCTGGGCCACCCTTTCGGAGACGTCGCGATAGTCGCTGTTCCTGCCGTAGACCTCAGAAAACGCCTGGTAGGCCGCGGCGCGATCTTCCAGCGCCTCGTAGGCGGAACCGAGATCGTAGAACATTCCGCAGCGCTGTTCTTCGGAGATCGACTCCACCTCGAGCGCCTTTCGATACCACTTGACGGCGACGTCGGGTAGCCCCTTGTCACGAAAGCACAAGCCGAGCATCGCGCAGGAGTCGACCAAGAACTCCGGAGCCTTGGCCGAGATCTGGAACTCGCCAATCGCTTCGTCGAGCAGCGCCATCTCTCGATAGGCGATCCCGAGGTTGTAGTGGGTGTCCGAGTCCCGCTCCGAAATGTTCTCGGCGACCCCCCGCCGGAAGCCGTCGACGATCTCCTCGAGGCTCTGCTCCTGAGGCTCGCGCAACAGGTGTGGCGGCTCCACGACCGAGCCGGCGAGCGCCTCCTGGAGCTCTGCCGCAAGGTCGAAGAACTCCTGCTCCTCTTCGAGCAGCTGATCCCCGGCAGCCGCGTCGTCCAACCAGGCCGGCGTTTCGTCGTCGGCAACGGGGATCAACGACGGCGCCAAGACAACGCCCCTCGCGACGCCGGTAGTCAACCGCCTGGTTTCGGTGGCCACAGGTTCAGTCGAAGCGAGCTCGGTCGAAGCCGGCTCGGTCGCCGCGGACTCGGCCGAGGGGGCCACGGGCCCGCCGGCTTCGATGGCGTCGATGGCGTCGATGGCGTCGCCGACCTCGCCCACCTCCGTCGCGACCCGAAAGTGCTCAAGTTCGTCGAACGGTTCGTCGAGAGCTTCGGGCGGCCGCGCCATCGAAACCGGCGATTGCGGCTCCCACCCCTGGTCGTGGGCATCGAGGTCGAGCTCGAACGAACCTTGGTCGTGCGCCGCTGGCGGCGGCAGCGAGTCGAGCGCCGCGTCGGGGAACTCGATGTCGATCTCCTCGAACGAGTCGGGCGCCGCCAGCCGCGGTGTTTCAATCGATTTGGCGGCCGGCGCCCCCGGCTCGAGCAAAGCGGTTACGGTCGCCAGCGCGAGGTCTCGGGCTTCGCCGGAAAGAGCCCGCAGCTCCGTGGTGCGCCGCTCGGCGGCCGCCCGATCGCCGGCTTCGAGCAGCAGGGGAATCAACCGCTCGAAGGCGCCGACGGTCTCGGGGGCGAGCTCGAGAACTTCGCTGAGACGATCGATCGCCTTCTGAGTGAGACCGTACTTGAGAAAGACATCGGCCTCGGCGAGCAGTTCCGTGGCACGAGACGAGCTGGCGACGGTGCTGGCAGCGCCGGAACCGAGGGACAGCGGAGACGGCTCGTCGATCAGCTCGAAGTCGTTGCCGCCCGCGGAAAGAGATCCAAGTCCGGCGCCGCCACCGAGACCGAGCTCGAGATCCTCTAGGTCGGGCGCAAAACTGAAGCTACCGGAATCGCTGGTCGACGGCACGAAAAACGCGCGGTCGTCCAGCGACTTGTCACCCGCACCCGCGGCATCGTGCGCGCCCGCGGGATCCTCCGCGCCCGCGGCATCCTCCGTGCGCGCGGCCGGCGTTGCCTCGGGTCGAGTTGGCGGCCGCGCGGGCGGGGAAGCCCGCGGCGCCGGCGGGGAGACCGGCGGCGGCGGCTGGACTTCCGGCGCCATCGCCTGGTGCCCTTCTGGCGGGGCAGCGAGCCCGAGCGAGTTCTCGAGATCGCGGGCTTTCGGGTTCAGACCGGATGCGACGGCAAGCAACCTGCGCGCAGGCTCTTCCCCCCCGGCACGCCGGATCGAGACGACTGCGTCCGCAACAAAGTCGAGATCTTTGGGATCGACCTGGAAGGCGCGCTCGTAGACCTGCAGAGCATGGGGAACGTGCCCGTGGCTGAGCATCAAGGTCGCGATGCCGCCATAGGCGCGTAGCGCCTCACGGGTCTGGCCAGCGTTGCGGTGGAGATCGGCGAGCCGCAACCGATGCGTCGGGTTGTCGGGCTCGAGCTCGATCAGCTTCTCGTAGACCTGGATCGCCGCCTTCGCGTCGTCGTCGCGAAGGTAGCGGTCGGCAACCTGGTAGTAATGGTTGCGCGCGTCGCTGATCAGTCCCTGACGCTGGTAGAGTTCGGCGAGCCGCTCGTGGATGTCCAACCGACCGGGCTCGATGCGGTGGATCTTCTTGTAGACCGCAATCGCCTTGACGTAAAAACCGTCGCTCGCGTAGCGCTGGGCGGTCTGCCGGTAGTAGCGGATCGCGTCTTCGTTCTTGCGCAATCGAATCAACAGGTCGCCGACCCGATTGAGGGTGGCGGTGTCATCGGGCGACTTGTCGAGGTAGCGGCGGTACTCCTTGAGCGCGCCCTCGATCTTCCCCTTGGCCACCAGCTGCTCGGCGGCCTGA
>JAQBHE010000379.1:0-6552 GCA_032128015.1 Holophagae bacterium | reverse complement strand
AACCCGCAGGATCCAAGCCTGGGCCTGGTCCTCGATCTGGGCTCGCCGCATACCGCCGGCACGCCGAAATCCGCCGGCACGCCGAAATCCGCCGGCACGCCGAAATCCGCCGGCGAGCTCGAGACCGAAGGTGACGTTCTCGAGGACGGTGAGGTGTGGGAACGAGCTGTAACGCTGGAACACCATGCCGCGGTCGCGACCGGGACCGACCACCGGCTGTCCGCGCACCAGGACCTCGCCCGAGGTCGGCGGGTGGACATCGCGAAATCCCTGGATCAGGTTGAGGATCGTCGACTTGCCGCAGCCCGATGGGCCGACGATGGCGATGAACTCGCCGACGCCCGCTAGGTCGTCGATCCGGAACGTCACGTCCTTGATCGCGGTGAACGCCTTCCGGGTCCCGGCCGCGAAGGTCTTCTCGACCCCGCGGAACTCGACCACCGGCGGCACACCACTCTCGCCGCTCATCTCCCTCGCTCCCGGTACGGAAACAGCCGGTGTCCGGCCATCGCCCACAGCTTGTCGGTGACGAAAGCCACCACCACGATCGACAGCAGCACCAGGTAGATGTGCTCGCGGGGGCCGCGGCGTTGCGAGGTCATGATGATCCCGCCGACCCCCTGGCCGATGTCGACCATCTCGGCGAGCAGGATGTAGCTCCAGCCGACACCGAACCCGAAGCGCATCGACTGGAAGATCTCCGGCAGGGCCACCCCGAGCAGCACCCGTCTCACGGTCTGCCAGCGGTTGGCGCCGAGGGTCGCCGCGGTCTTCAAGTAGACGTCGTCGACCTGCTCGACCGCGGACGCGATCAGCGGCAGCAGATAGATCAAGAACGCGAGCGCCAGGAAACCGACCTTCTGGCTCTCCCCGGTGCCCAGCAGGCTCATGGTCAGCGGCACCAGGGCCGGAATCGGCAGGTAGGCGCCGAGCACCGACATCGGGTTGAAGGTCGCCTTGACCTTGGTGAACGCGCCCATCAGCAAACCGAGCGGAAAGGCGATCGCGACCCCGACCGCGAAGCCGAAGACCACCCGGCTGAAAGAAATGCCGAGGTTGCGGGTGAGTGCACGGTCGAACCACAGCGTCGGGAACGAGCGCACCACCTCGAGCGGGCTCGGCAGGATGGTCGGCGAGATCATCCGCTCCTCGGCCGGCCCGCTGCCGGTCACCAGCCACCACAGGGCAACGGTCGCGACGATCGGAACGATCCCGAGCACCCAGGTCAACCATCCGGGAAGAGACTCGCGGATGACCAGCCAACGACCCTCCGGTCGCCTCTTGGCTTCGACCGCGGGTGCCGGTTCGCCGAGCTCGTCCAGAACCGGCGCCCCGGGACGAGCGCTACCACTGCCGGCCGAGTCGGGGACCGGCTCTCTCGGCTCTTCACTCATCTACAGGACGTCGGTTACTGGCCCTCGAGTCACTGGGCCTCGGGGGGGTAGACCGAGATCTCGACCCGGCGGTTCAAGGTGTGATTCTGGGGATCGTCGGGGTTCGCCGGTTCGTTCCATCCCATCCCCTCGACCACGAACTTGTCGGGGTCGAACTTGTACTTGTCGACCAGCGCCTTGACCACCGACTCAGCGCGCTCCAACGACAGCTGCTGGACGTCTTCGAAGCGCACTCCGCGGCCCTGCATCGACGCGTCGGTGTGGCCGACCACCGCGATCACCGCTCGCTCGTACTGCCCGGCGAGCCGCGCCACCCGCTCCATCGTGCCGCTGACGCTCGGGTCGTAGAGAGTGTTGGGCACCGGCTTGCCGGCATCGTCGTGTTTTGGCTCGAACAGGTTCGCCGAGTTCGGGTAGAAGTTGATCTGGATGGTCTGGGTGAGGATCGGCTTCTCCGCTCGCACCTTGCTGTAGGAGGTGGGCACGAAGCTGGTCTGATACTCGTCCTTCTGATCCTTGAACAACGACGAAGCGTCGATCTTCTGGATGACGCTGAAGTCCATCACCTCGTCGAACCGGACCGGGGTGCCGACCAAGCCGAGCTCGCGATACACGAAGGTGATGTTCTTCCAGGTGCGCTCGAAGTTCGCGGGGTCGTTCGCATTGAGCAAGAAGTTGCGGTTCTCGGCGAAGTTCGTCGAGTGGGCGTCGGCCGCCATCGCCTGGACCTCGTCGACCGCAAAGCCGTAGCCTTCGGCCATCCACTGGAACGCCTGGGCCTTGAAGGCGTCGCCCTTGAGCGCTTCCATGCCCTTGAAGATGCCTTCGACCAGGCCCTGGATGACTTCGGGATGGTCCTTCGCGAAGTCGGCGCGCGCTGCCCAGACGTCGGCGATCAGCTTGTTGGCGTCGGCGGTGGTGGTCAGCAACTTGGTTCCCTTGACCCGATCGGGGATGTTGTAGATGTCGGGCGCCCACGAAACGCAGGCGTCGATCGAGCGATCGGACACGAACGCCGCCGCCGCCTGGAAAGCGTCGGCGGTGTACTTGTGCTTGACCTCGCTGGGCTGAACCCCGGCGTTGAGCAGCAGGTTGTTGAGGAAGTACTGCGACGGGCTGTTTTGGGCGTAGACCACGGTCTTGCCGCGCAGATCTTGGACCGTGGAGATGTTGCCGCGCACCACCACCCCGTCGCCCCCATTCGACCAATCGATCTGCTGGAAGATCCGTGGCGCGGTGCGCGAGTCCTTCATCAGGTCGGGGGCGAACAGCGCCATCATGTCGAGGGTGCCCCACAAGATGTGGCTCTCGCCGGCGGCGAAGGCGTCGCGCGCGACCACCGGATCGTCGATCAGCCGCAGGTTCACCTTGAACCCGTAGTCCTTGAAGAAGATGCTCTCCTCGTTGGGCCGGAAGCCGTGGTTGGCGGCGACGATCGGTAGCCAGCCGATCCAGACGTTGATCGGGAAGTCGACGACCTTGTCGTTGGCGTTCCACTTGTAGGCGCTCACCCCTTTGACCGGCGGCAGCTTCTCCGACGGCACGTAGGTGTACTCGCTAGCGGTGGTGATGCCCTTGGCATCCGGCGCCTCGATGGTGCCCACCTGGTTTTGGAACTTGGCGAGGTCGACATCGCCCGCTTGTTTGCCGGCGGGAACGATCAGGTCCCGAAAGAAGTACGCGGCAGCGGCCAGCAGACCGATGACGAAGAGGAAGATGACGATCTTGCCGAGCGCGGTCGGTCCGGCCTTTTGTGCCATTGTCGTGACTCCTGGGCTACGTGAAGCGGTGGCTCACCGCGGTGGCGGTGCCTGCTAAGACTACGATCCGCTCGGCTCGGAGGTTCCGGGCTCGGCCTCGACCGGACCCATGTCGCGCTGCGGCGGCGCCGACACCGCTTCGGCGGACGCCTCGGGAGCCGGGACTTCGAGGCCGTAGGCGGCCGCAAACTCGCTCAGCGCCGCGTTACCCAGCGCCTCTTGCTCGGCCTCCAGCAGGTCGACCTGGTTGGTGTCGATCGACGACGAGGCCACGCGGGCGCGGCCCGCCGCCTTGTCGCGGCGCTCGCTCAAGTACTCCTCGACCCGATTCAGAGTGTCTCCGGAGCCCCCGATCGAGGTGATCATGCCCTGGGCCATCTCCTGGAGCTCGGCCTGGGCCTCGAGCATCTCGGTCTCGGTCATCATCCGCTTCAACATCTCGATCTTCTGCTGCGCTTCGCGCACCGAGACATCGCGAGCCTTGACCAGTTTCTTGAAGGTCTCGTCCGCCTGCACCAGCTGGGCGCGGTTTTCTTCGAGCTGGACCCGCAGCTCTTTGAGCTGGAGCGCGTACTGGCCGGCGACCTTCATGTGGCCGAGCTTGAGGTGGGCGGCGGTCTTGGCCGCGAGCTCGGTCTCCTGCTGCTCTTGGTTCTTGGTCTGGCGCATCAAGCGCTCGACGAATCCGGCGTGGTTCGCCAGGTTGTCGTTGAACCGAGCGATCTGGCGGCGCAGGTTCTCCTTCTCGGCTTCGATCAGCGCCTTGGGATTGGCGCGCTCGACTCCCGAGATGAACAGACCCACGAATCCTCGGAACAGATTTGCCAGGCGACGAAACATGCGGGGCTCCTTTCGTCGAGAGATCGGGCGCGGCGTCGAACCCGGATCGGGCGCCAGCGCTCCACCAACGGCCGTCGATCGGGGCGCGAAAGCGAAGATAACACAGGGCCCGCTGGACTCCGTGTCGTCTGGCGGGGTCCCAGTCGGCTGCCCGCCTGCGTTGAGTCTCTTGGGCCGTCAGATGCGCTGGTAAACGAGCGGTGGCGCCTCGCCGGCATCGTCGACGACGAAGCACCCGGCGAAGTCACGAACGAGCTCGTCGTTCTCGGCACGCAGGTACACCCGCGCCAGCTCCTCGCCACGCTCGACCGGCTGCCCGAGGCGGGCCGAATAGCGCAAGCTGACTCCGACGTCGAGTCCGTGATGGGCGTGCGCTGCGGTCTGAAGCAGCAGACCGAGCCGTCGGGTATCGACGCCCGCGAGCACCCCGGTCCGCTCGGCCGCGATCACCGCTTCCGCGGGGGCGAGCTCGAAACGCGGCTTGCGCAGCCACCCGCTCTCGGCCCCTTGGGCCGCGGCCCAATCCTCGAACCGGGCGCGCGCCTCGCCGCCTTCGAGCGCCGTGCGCAGCCGCTCGCGGGTGACCGGGCTGCCGACCACCGCAGTGACCGACTCGCAGAGGTCGAGCACGAGCTCAACCAGGCGCGGATCACCCTTGCCGTCGAGGCACTCGTAGGTCTCGAGCACCTCGGCGGCGTGCCCGCACCAGTTGCCGAGCGGCTGGCTCATGTCGGTCACCAGGGCGCTCGCGGCGCAGCCCAACGAGCGGCAGATCTCGACCATCAGCTGCGCCAACCTCGCGGCCTCCTCGCGGTCGGGGAAGATCGCGCCGTTGCCGGTCTTGACGTCGAACACCACCGCCGCCGGACCGACCGCCAGCTTCTTCGACAGGATGCTGCCGACCACCAGCGGCAGCGAGCTCACGGTCGCGGTTTGATCACGGAGCGCGTACATCCGACGGTCGGCCGGCGCCACCGCCGCGGTCGCGACACCGATCGCCAACCCGACTTCATCGAGCAGCCGCTCGCAGGTCTGGCGGTCGAACGCCAGATCGAGGCCAGGGATGGTCTCGAGCTTGTCGGCGGTGCCCCCGGTGTGGCCCAGCGACCGCCCGGTCAGCATCACTACTCGGATCCCGCACGCCGAAAGCAGAGGCCCGAGGATCAACGAGACCTTGTCGCCGACCCCGCCGGTCGAGTGCTTGTCGACCAGCAACGGGAAGCGATCGCGGAGCTGCCAGCGCTCGCCGGACTCGAGCATCGCCAACGCCAGCGCCCGAGTCTCGGCGGCGTCGAGCGGATGGATCGCGGCCGCCATCAAGAACGCCCCGAGCTGGGCGTCGTTCCACGAGCCGTCGCTAGCGCCGCGGACCACCTCCTGAATCTCCTCGGGCGCAAGCGCTTGGCCGAAGCGCTTGCGCTCGAGGATCTCGTAGACGGTCAAGAGGAAAGACCGATCGCTGGCCTAGCCAAGCTAGCCCAGAGCTAGGCGGCGGCCGGCACTCGCCGTCGTGCTTCGGCTGCGTGCGGCGAGCTCGGATGCTCGTCGATCAGCTGCTGAAAGGCTTCCCGGGCCGCCGACGCATCGCCTTGCATCTCGAGCGTCTTGCCGAGCTCGAACAACGCGGTATCCGGGGGCAGGCCGCCATCGCCGGACTCGACCTGGCGCCGCAATTCGGCGGCCACTGCTTCGGTCTCGCCGGCCTCCCGCCGCAGCTCGAGCAGGTCGACACGGACCACCGCCGCGAGAGCGTGGTTCTTCTCGCGATCCACGAAATCCTGCCAGAGCTTCCGGGCGCGATCGCGATCACCCTCGGCGGCGGCGATCTCGCCGAGGTACACCGAGGCAATCCGGCCGGCCGACGCGCCGCCAAACTTGCTTCGAACTTCGGCGAACAGCTCGGCGGCCCGCGCCTGGCGAGCTGCAGCGTCGGCAAAGCTGGGGTTCTCAGCGTCCTCAGGCGTCGCGCCTTCGGCAACCACCGGCGCCGAATAGACACGGAGCGCCGCCGCCAGCGCCTCTTGGGACTTTCCGCCGCGACGGTTGAGCCAGAACATCGCCAGCAACACCAGCAAGGCGGCCGCGGCCACCGCCCCAACGCCGATCAAGATGGCGCGACCGTGCAACGCGAGCCATTCGAAGGCTACGCCCATCCATTCGCGAACCTCGTCGCGTTTCATGTCTTTTCGGGTCAGGTGACTCATGATGGCTCCAGAGAAGTGCTCCAAGACAAAGACAACGGTCAGCGTACCCGACCCCGCTACCACGAGCAAGCGAGAGTGAGGCGCCAACGGAACCCCGGAACGGCCCCGATGTGGTGCGGCTGGCAGGACTCGAACCTGCGACCTTGGGCTTAGGAAGCCCCTGCTCTGTCCAGCTGAGCTACAGCCGCCTGCGCCCTTTGAGCGCGCGCCGATTATAGGTGCGGGTGAAGCGCCCGCTTAGCAGCCCGGGGTGAAAGTCAGGATGCTGGCATTGTGAGCGCCGTGGGCCCAGATGCAAGGAGGAGCGACGGAGGCGATGCCGGGACATCGTCGAGGAGCTCCGACGCCGCAGAT
>JAQBHE010000378.1:0-16107 GCA_032128015.1 Holophagae bacterium | reverse complement strand
AGGCGAGAGCCGACGCTGGTGGGGCGCGCTCTCGAGCCTTGGCGTTCTCAGCGATGTGCCGCAGGATCTTGGTGACAACACGGGGGGTCGAGGATGAACGAGAGAATCCGCATCTGGGAACCGCATCGGCAGGTCAGCGGGTCCTCCTCGTAGATCCGGCGGATCATTTGGGCCCAGGCTCGTCGCAGCCGGCGACGGAGGCCGCGGGCCTCACACGTCGAGGCCGACCTCGCGCATCAACGCGAGCGCGTTGCTGCGGGTGACCACGCCGGGCTTGAGCAGGTAGTCGAAACGCACCCGGCCGTTCTCGATTGAGTCGTCGAAGTGAACGTTTGCCATCCGCGAACCGTCCTCGGACGCCATCTCCGAGAGCGCGAGATCGTGGGTGGTCACCAGTCCCAGCGCGCCGCGCTCGACGAAGGCGTGGACCACCGCGCGAGCGCCGATCCGGCGATCGTGGGAGTTGGTGCCGTGGAGGATCTCGTCGAGCAGGAAGAACAGCGGCCGTGAACCGCTGGTGGCATCCAGCAGCCCGCGCAAGCGCACGATCTCGGCGTAGAACCGCGACGCGCCTTCCTGGAGCGAGTCCTGGACCCGAATCGTCGCGCCCAGCTGGAGCGGCGACAGGCGCAGCGAGCGAGCGCACACCGGGGCACCCGCCAGAGCGAGCACGACGTTGATCCCGCAAGTTCGCAGAAACGTGCTCTTGCCCGACATGTTCGAGCCACTGACCACCCACACCTGCCGTCCGGGACCCAGATCGAGATCGTTGCGGATACAGCGGTCATCGGGGATCAGCGGGTGCGCGAGCTCGTGTCCCTCGATCACCGGCTCCTGGCCGTCGCCGATCGTGACCAGCTCGGGAAACGGGTTCGTCGGCCGCTCGAAGGCGAACCCGGCGAGACTCGCGATCGCTTCGAGCTCGGCGACCACTTCGAGCCAGCGCACCACCTGCATCCCGTATCGCGACCGCCAGCGATCGATCGCGTAGGCCACCTGCGGCGTCCACAGCAGCAACAGCGCGAACGGCGCGAACAGCGGGTTGCGTCGGGAGTCGAGCAGATCGACCCGCCGGCGAAGGCGCCGGATCGAGCGCGCCGCCGAGTCTTCGCCGCGACCGAGCGCCACCGCGCGAGCACCCAGCCAAGGCGCCTCAAAGCGCTCCGCCTCGAGCCGCTCGAGGATCTCGGACAGCAGCACCAGGTCGGCCGCGGCGCGGTCGACACCGGAGATCGTCGCGCCAAGGGCCGAACGCGCCCCGAGCCAGGCCACGGTCTCGACGAGGCCGAGCGCGAGGAGCGGCGCCGCACCCCAACCCCACAGCCACCAGCCGAGGGCGGCAGCGACGTTGGCAACAGCGAGCATCGGCAGAAGCAGGCGAACGGGGCCAAGACGGCTGAGCCGAGATGGCGCGCTCGCCCACGCGCTCAAGGTCTCGGGCTCGAGCTCGGAGCGGAGCTCGATGCCGAGCGCCGACAGGTCCTCGCGCAGGTCGAGCCGCTCGCGGAGCTCGGCCACCGCGCCCTGGCGAGCGCGCACTTCTTCGACCTCGGCCGGCGCCATCAGCCATGAGGCGAGAGTCCGGGCCCCGCCCTCGGTGCGCGTCGAGCTCAGGAGCTCGAACAGCGAACCGTGGCCGAACAGATCGAGATCTTCGGCGTAGAGGTGGTGGGGATCGCGGAAGCGCTCTCCCGAGTCGCCGCGACCGATCCACTCGCCGGCCAGCCGCGCGAGACCAAGGCGGTAGAAATCGGCAGCGCGGCCAATGCGTCCCCTGCGACGGAGCACGCGTTCGTGAACCACCACCAGGGCGAAGAACCCCAGGAACGGCAGCACCGCCCACGCCACCGAGAACAGCCGATTCTGGACCGCCAGCCAGGCCAGCACCACGCCCCCGACCACCGCCACCAGCCGCGACCATGAGATCAACAGCTCACGGCGCGACCAACGCTCGAGGTCACGCTGGCGCTCGGCGAGCCGCTGTCGGTAGACCGTTTCCGCGTCGGCTTCGCCCACCGCGGCATGCTATCCGGAGCGCTGGCCTGTAGCCTGTCCGAGGCCAGCAGCCCCGGATCAGGTCAGGCCGAAGATCGCCGGTCCGACCAGCTCGATGAGCAAGATGATCAACACCAGTGCGATCGCGTTGACCCAGATGCCGGCGCGCGCCATCTGCGGGATCGTCAGCTCGCCAGAGCCAAAGACGATCGCGTTGGGGGGCGTTGCCACCGGCATCATGAAGGCGCAGCTCGCGGCGAGGGTCGCCGGGATCACCAGGCGCAAGGGATCGATCCCCAGTCCCTCCGCCGAGGCCGCGAGGATAGGCAGGAGAGTCGCGGTGGTCGCGGCGTTGCTGGTCATCTCGGTGAGCAGGATCACCGCGCCGGTGACCAGGGTCACGATCAGCAACGGCGGCAGGTGGGAGAAGCCGGAAAGCTGCTCGCCGATCCAACGATCGACACCGCCGGTGCGCACCGCCGCCGCCAGGCTGAGCCCGCCGCCGAACAGTAGAAGGATTCCCCACGGCAGCCGCATCGCCTGAGGCCAGTCGAGCAGGAAAGTACGCTCGCGCAGGCTCACCGGAGTCGCGAACAGCACCAGCGCCGCCCCGATCGCGATCCCGGCGTCGCTCAAGCCGGCGAGCGGCCGCGTGCCGAAAACTTCGAGCGCGGCGAGCGGCGACCGGAACACCCACGCCAGAGCGGTGACGACGAACACCACGAGCACCAGCCGCTCCTGCCGGCTCATCGGACCGGCGCGCGCGATCTCGTCGCGAATCAGCTGGCGGCCGCCGGGGATCTGGGCGAGACGAATCGGGAACACCCAACGAGTGAGCAGCCACCAGGTCATCGGCAACAGGAGACACGCGAACGGCAACGCGAACGGCAGCCAGGCGCCGAAGGTGATCTCACGGTCGAAGTTCTCCTTGACGAACGCCGCCATCATCAGGTTCGGGGGCGTGCCGATGAGGGTCGCGGTGCCCCCGATCGATGCCCCGTAGGCGGTGCCGAGCAGCAGGTTGATGGCGAACGGAAAACTGCCTCGCACCGACTCCTTGTCGCCCACCCTCTGGCGAACCAGCTCGATGACCGAGAGCGCGATCGGCAGCATCATCACCGCGGTCGCGGTGTTCGAGATCCACATCGATAGGAAGGCGCTCGCGATCATGAATCCGAGCACCACATTCGCGGGCCGGTCGCCAACCCAGTCGATGATTCGCAGCGCGATCCGCCGGTGCAGGCCCCAGCGCTGCATCGCCAGCGCCATCATGAACCCGCCCATAAACAGGAAGATCATCTCGTTGCCGTAAGGAGCTGCCACCGCGGCGATCCCAATCTCGCCGCGCGATAGCAGCGGCACCAGGGCAAGCGGCAACAAGGCCGTGGCCGCCACCGGCAGGGCCTCGGTGAGCCAGTAGACCGCCATCAGCACCCCGACCGCCGCAACCGCCCGTCCCGAGGGCGCGAGGGCGCTGCCCGGCTGCGGCTCGAGCAGCGCGAACACCGCGATCGCCAGCACCGGTCCAACCACCAGCCCGACCAGCGGCCAGCGGCCGCGTTCTTGCTCGAGGACCTCGCTCATCGCTGCACCGGTCCGCTACTTACGGTCGTCGGCCGATTATCGGTCGAGTCGACATCCTCGACCGGTTCCTCGCGCTCCGAGCTCGTGGCTGTCGAGTCCCCGATCGGCTTCGCGTTTCGCGTACTCGGTCCAGCCGATGTTCATCTCGTCGACCTCATGAACCGACCCGGGGTTTGATGAGCAAAAACGACGTTCGCGGATTGTCGCACCCCCGGCGGGGATGGTCAAAGACAAGAGCGCCCGCCTCGGAGGCGGGCGCTCGAAAGCCACTGGCGACAGGTCCGGGGACGCTAGTCGCCGTCGACCGAGCCGACCCGGCCTTGTGACCGGCTCTCGGACCGCGATTCGCGGCGCATCCGCTCGAGGACCTGGCCGCGCTCTTCGGGAGTCATGGTGTCCCAGTCGAGACCGAAGCGCTCCTTGAGCAGATGCTTCAGGCGCCCGGGATCGGCGTTGCGGTTGTTCAACCAGCTGCCTTGCGGGACATAGCCGGGCTCAGCGTCGGTGTAGGCGACGAAGCCGAACATCATCTCGGCGGTAGTCGGCTGGCCGAAGCGAACGGCCGCGGTTGGATCCGGGTTCGACGGGTTGGCCATCGAGTTGTCCCAGCTCATCGTCAGCTCGATCTGGGTTCCCGCCGGGATCCGTTTGCCGGGCGACGGATACTCGTAGTGGGTCTGCCAGTTGAAGTCGTAACGCGGCACCTCGAGCAGCACTTCTTCGGTGCCGTCGGGGTACTTCGCGACGTAGCGCGCCGACTTGCCGCGCAGGTGCATGTGCGGGGTGTAGCCCATGAGCAGCGACTCGCGCTCGAAGGTGGTGGTGGTGACCGCGGTGTAGTTGGCGTCACCCGGCGGGATCTCGAAGTCGGTCTTGCCCAGGGACTCGTTGGCAACCACGTGCTCGGGCTGGTAGCCGGCGGGATAGAAGCGCAGAGCCGCCGACGAGCGGTCCCAGGATCCGGTGCCCGGACCTGGTTCCTTGTGGTAGTGCATCTGCCAGCTGATCTGGGTCCCAGGCTCGATCAGGGTGCCGAAGCCGTCGTTGTAGACCGTCGGGTCGTTGCCCGGCGCGATCCCTCCGAGAGGACGGGCGATGATGTGGTGGACCACCGGACTGCCGGGGCGGAACTCGACCGCCTTGAGCCAGCGTGGCTCGGGCAGCTGATCCTTGGTGATCTCGGTGACGAAGGTGACGTACTTGTCCTCGACGTCGTCATCGACGAAGTACTGCTGACCCATGTCGAGCACCAGGTCGGGCTTGCCGATCGACCAGCCGTCGTTCTGCGGCCACTCGCGCGCGAGCGGCGCCTCGGCCACGTCGCCAGCAGGAGCGCCGGCCTTCGCCCACGACACCAGCGTCGCGATCTGGGTCTCGTCGAGGGTGCGCTCGTTGGCGAACACTCCGGCGTGTTGCGGCGAGGCGTGCCACGGCGGCATCGTCCGGGCCTCGACCTGGCGGGCAATCGACTTCGCCCAGGGCCGGGTCTCCTGGTACTCGGTGAACGCCATCGGCGCGACCATGCCGCCGAGATTCGCGCCACCGGGCCGATGGCAGGTCTGGCAGTTCTCCTGCAGCACCGGCAGGACGTCACGGTAGAAAGTCGGTGCGGCCACGTCAACGGCGTTGGACGACGCCGCGACTGCGACCGGCACCGCGACCAGGGCCAGCATCAGGGCGCCAGCGATTGCTCGGTTCATGGGGTTCCTCCTTATGGCTGTTCGATAGTAGCAAACGCACCCAACGTCGGCCAAACGCGGCGAAATCCAACGCCAGTGGTAAGCAGCGCTTGGCCGTCTAGCCCGGACTATTCATGAAGGAACGTAGCGAGGGCGCGCAGTCGCCCAGGTGGTGGGCACCCGCAGGCCCCGAGTGCTCCGAGTCGTACTCGCAGTACGTCGCAGGAGCCGAGGGCCGAGGACGCCGGCCCAGGGGGCCGAGGACGCCCGCCAGGTGGGATGAATGCGCGGCCGTAGTAGGTCGTTCATGAATAGTCCGGGCTAGGTAGAAACCGAGACAGGCGGTCGCGAAAGCCCTGATTCTCCGAGGGCTCCCACCGCAGCCACGATTCAAAGTCGAGAATCCCAGTGCGACTCTCTCGAAAGGCGAGCGAGGCGGCTCTGGGGCGCAGGGAGGGATACCTCATGGCCTACGCGATCGCTCTGGTCGTCATCGCTGTCTTCGCGGTTCCGTTTCTGACCGCGGTCTATCGCGCCGACCCGCAGAGCCACTAGTTCCTCGAGGCAGTAGCCCCTCGAGGACCCGGAGTTTGGCGCGTCGCTGGCGCGACGCGATCCGCTTGCGCAAGCAAAGGCCACCAGCGTCGGCACGCCGAACGCCGGCCTGAAAGGCAATGCGCTCGCGGTCGGCGGTTCACCTGTATGGTCCGCCGACGATCGACGCATCGTCTTCAGCCCGGAACGCGACAGTTCGTCATCCTGTAGAGTCGCGGCTACGCGGATGAACACGAGAGAGCGCGTTTCGCGGTCGCTCCTGGCGACGGCAACCTTGGCCGTGTGGCTGCTGCCCCAAGCCCCAGCTCTCGCACAGGCGGCTTCCGCCTACAGCACGGTCACCGACCAGCGCCTACTCGAGCCTGAGCCCCGGAACTGGCTCCAGTTCCGGCGCACCTACGACGGTTGGGGCTACAGCCCGCTCGATCAGATCGACTCCGCCAACGTGGCGGGCCTCGCGCCGGTCTGGACGTTCGCGACCAGCGTCAACGGGGGCCACCAGTCGCCGCCGATCGTAAACGACGGCGTCATGTTCGTCACCACGCCGGGCAGTCAGGTGGTGGCGCTCGATGCCCGCAGCGGCGACCAACTGTGGCGGTACGTCCGCAAACTGCCGAGCGATTCTCGCCCGCTGCACCTGACGAATCGCGGCGTCGCTCTCTGGGCCGACAAGGTCTACGTAGCAACGCAAGACGCCTTTGTCGTCGCGCTCGACGCCCGCACGGGAAGCGTCGTCTGGGAGACCGCGGTCGCGGACTACAAACGCGGCTACTACATGACGCTCGCGCCGCTGGTCGTTCGTGGCAAGGTGATGGTGGGCCCGTCGGGAGGCGAGTTCGGCATCCGCGGTTTCGTGGTGGCGCTCGACGCGGAGACCGGCAGAGAGGTGTGGCGCCGCTACACCATTCCGGCGCCCGGCGAACCGGGAAGCGAGAGCTGGCCGGGCGACACCTGGCAGCGGGGCGGTGTGCCGGTGTGGGTGACCGGACACTACGACCCCGAGCTCGGTCTCGCCTACTTCGGCACCGGCAACGGCGGGCCCTGGATGGGCGACCAACGCGACGGCGACAACCTCTACTCGAGCTCGGTGCTCGCTATCGATGTGGAGACGGGCGCGCTGCGAGGACACCACCAGTACCACTGGAACGACTCCTGGGACTGGGACGAGGTCTCACCCCCGCTTCTCATCGACGTCGAGCGCGGCGGTCGCACAGTGCGGGGTCTCGTCAGCCCGGCGCGCGACGGCTATCTGTGGCTCCTCGAGCGCAGCGCCGCGGGCATCGCCTTCGTCGCCGCCAAGCCCTACGTCTACCAGGACGCCTTCACCGCGATCGACCCGGTCTCGGGCCGCCCCTCCTACGACCCTGAGCACAAGCCCGGTACCGGCAAGCGGACCCGGTTCTGTCCGTCCTTGTGGGGAGGCAAGAACTGGCCTCCGGCCGCATACAACCCGGAAACACGCCTCCTGTACATTCCCGCCAACGAGAACCTCTGTACCGAGTTGGAGGGCCTCGAGGACGTCCCGTTCATCGCCGGCCTGATCTACATGGGGATCGAGAGCGAGCTCGTGCTGCGCGAGGGGGCCGACCACATCGGCGAGCTCCAGGCGTGGAACCTCGCGACCGGCGAGCGGGTGTGGAAGCACGATTTCGCGTCGCAGCTCTGGGGCCCCGTGCTCACGACTGGCGGCGATCTGGTTTTCGCCGGCGGTACCAGCGATCGCTACTTCCGCGCCTTCGACGCGACGACCGGCGAGCTCCTTTGGCAGCAGCGCACGAGCTCGGGCATCACCGCCGTGCCCGTGACCTACGAGCTCGACGGCAAGCAGTACGTGGCCGTGCAGGCGGGCTGGGGCGTCGACGCGGAGCGCGGTCAGATAGCCCTCGACGGCATCCGTGGCGAGACCACCCATGTGCCTTCTGGAGGCGTGCTGTGGGTGTTCGCGCTGCCGTAGCGATCGCTGCCGGCGAGATCAGGAGCTCTGGCGTTCGAGTTGCGATCATGATGGTCGGCCACCTGGCAACAGTTCCTCGAGAGCCAGTCGGGTCTTTGGGTGTAGCTGTACGTCGTCGAAGTAGCGGGTCACGATCGCCAGCGCCTCATCGGCGCTCTCGATGTTCAGGTATCGCAGCAGAAACCGGACATCTTCGAGATCGTGAAAGCCTTCGCCTAGGCGCATGGCCGCACACTTCATGGCCAGGAGATAGTGCGGCTCGGCGACAAAGACGCGCAGGTTGGGTAGCTCGAGAAAGGCGTCGAACTCTCCCCGTGGGCTCAAGAACCCCTTCACCGCATCGTTGAGCCAGGTGTCGGGGACATTGGCTTTCGCGGCGACCCGCGCCGCCGCTCGAAGGATAAGCCGAGCGGGCTTGAAGAATGCATCCACGTCGCGGGTCGCGTCGCGCGCATTCAGGACCAGGCACATGACCGCGCCACCCACGAGATAGACCTCGCCCAAAGCGTTTTCCGTCGCCAGCTCAGCGTCGAGCAGTTCGAGCAAACGCCGGATGTCGGCACTGGAGAGGCGGATCACGGAGGATCCTCGGCTAGACGCGGTCGCCAAGCGCTGAGTCGACAAAGAGGTTCCTGCGGCGGAAGGCGACCGGCGAAGCCGCGAGCAGGTGAAGGCGCAGTCCCCGGAGCTCGGTCGCGAAGTGTGGCTCCTCCAATGCCTCGACCTCCCTGACCCATCGCGGTGGCGCCACTCGCTTTTGATCGGCCGCCTGCTCGACCAGAGCCGCGACGTAGTTCTGGAGATAGGTGCTGAGCGGCGAGAGATCGGCGGAAGCCACGGCCACCGGGAGCTCCATGGGCGTAAGGCTCGTCAGCAAATCGTGGAGCTCCGCGAACGCATACGAGCGCTCTTCGGCCTTGACCAGCGCCCGGAGAAGCGCCTCGAAGCGCAGCTGAATGGGGGGCAGGGCACGCTCGAGAACGAGAGCCGACATGGCCCGCCCCGCTCGCCGTGACGCGCGCCGGAGAGCCTCCTTCTGCTCTGCGGTCACCCGAATCTGCAAGGTGCTCGACTTGCTGCTCACCCGTTCAGCGTAGTTGTGGTCGCGAGCAGTGTCAATACATATGTATTGACATCGTGGGGCCACTCCTGACACGACCGGCGGTCTGTGCCCCCTTCGCTCCGCCACCTCGTTGTGCGACGATCCTCCTTCGTGAACCACGAGCGCGCCCCGGAGCTGTTGCCGCTTCTCGAGATCGCGGCATTGACCCTCCGCTTCGGCGGAGTGACCGCGCTCGATGCGGTCAACCTCGATGTGGCGCGTGGCGAGATCTTCGCGATCATCGGGCCTAACGGCGCCGGCAAGACCAGTCTGCTCAACTCGGTCTCGGGTCTCTACCGCCCGCAGTCGGGCTCGATCCGCTGGCGGCCCGGATCCGGGCCGCCGGTCGAGCTGACGGGCAAGAAGCCGCATCAGATCGCAGCGCTGCGCATCGCGCGCTCGTTCCAGAACATCGAGCTGTTCCGTCACATGACGGTGCTCGAGAACCTGATGCTCGGGCGCCACGTCCATATGCGCGGAGGCGTGCTGTCGGGCGCTTTGTACTGGGGTCGCCAGCAGCGCGAGGAGATCGTGCACCGCACTGCGGTCGAGGAGGTCATCGACTTCCTCGAGATCGAGAACCTCCGCCACCGCCAGGTCGCGACCCTCGCCTACGGCCTCCAGAAGCGCGTCGAGCTCGGGCGTGCTCTCGCGCTCGACCCCCAGCTGCTGCTGCTCGACGAGCCGATGGCCGGCATGAACGTCGAAGAGAAAGAGGACATGGCTCGATTCATCCTCGACATCAACGAGGAGCGCGGAATCACCACCGTGCTCATCGAGCACGACATGGGCGTGGTCATGGACCTCTCCGATCGGGTCGCGGTCCTCGACTTCGGCAAGCGCATCGCCCTCGGCTCGCCCGACCAGGTGCGCGCCGACCCGAAGGTGATCCACGCCTACCTAGGCGACGTCGACACGGCATCGGAGGGTCTCGCATGACTGCTGATTCGCACCTCGGGGAGCGAGACACCTTGGGTGGCGTCAGGTGGACAGCGGCCAATTCGCCTTCTCAAAAGACATCTGCAGGACGGCCGTGGCCCTGCGGTCGACGTGTATGGTAGTATGAAGCGATGAAGCGCACCACGGTGTCTTTACCCGACGATCTCGCGTCTTTCGTCGAGCGCGAAGCGGGTCGGCGTGAGATCAGCGTTTCCGAGTTGGTGCGCGTGGCGTTGAAGCGACTGCTGCGCCCTGAAGGAGGACGGGAGATTCCCTGGGCGGGAGTCGTTCGGGAGCCGCAGATGGTCTACGGTGCGCACCTCGACGAAGCGCTGGCGGAGGAGTGGGCGGTCGACGAAGGCCCGACCGATTCGGGAGACGCGACCGTCGAGAAAGGCGCTGCCGATGCCCTCGCTGGTGATCGTCGATAGCGGACCGCTGCTGGCGTCGATCAACAGCGCCGACCCGGACCACGCTTGGAGCGTGGAGTCCCTTCGATCGAGCAACCTCGACCTGGTGATCCCGGCGCTCTGCGTCGCCGAGGTGAGCCATATTGTCGGGAAGCGGCTCGGCGCCAGAGTGGAGTCGCTCTTCTTGCGAGGGCTCGAGACCTTCGACGTGCGCGCCCCCAGTCCGGGCGAATGGCCGAGGATCGCGCAGCTCGTGGAGCGGTTCGCAGACCTGCCGCTCGGCGGCGTCGACGCCTCGGTCGTCGCGCTGGCCGAGGGTATGGACGCCCACGCGATCCTGACTCTCGATCGACGCCACTTCTCGGTCGCCAGACCTGCCAACGGCGCCGAGATCCTTCTGCCTCCGATCGGCCGCTAGTCGAAAGCGCGTCGTAGGGAGAATCGACAGGTCAGCGGACGGCGTCGGTCCGCTCTCCGCGGGTTCACGTCAACGAACGCTGGTCAGCATCGAGGACGTGACCAGCTCCGGTGGCACCGGAATGGGCGTGGGCATGGAGACGGAGTACTGGACGGCTTGTAGTCACCACAATCGGCCAGTGCTGCGATAGCATGGCCGCACACGCTAGGAGTCACCCCATGCTGAGGAAGCCCGCGTTCTGGGTCGCGGCGGTCGTCGTGTCGACGGCCTGCGCGGTCGGTGTCGTGACGATGTTCCCGTACGCCTTCCCGGTCGTCACGCTCGACGTGAAGATGAGCCGGCCGGAGGCGCTCGCAGAGGCCCGCGCGCTCGCAGAACAGCACGGCTGGGGCCCGGAGGGCAGGCGCGAGGCGACCACCTTCGCACTCGACGCGATGACCCGCGACTTTGTCGAGCTCGAGGGCGGCGGCACCGATGTCTTCCGCGAGCTGATCGCCGGAGACGTCTTCTCGCCCTATGCGTGGCGGGTTCGCCACTTCAAGGAGGGCGACGCCCACGAGACCAGCGTCTGGTTCTGGCCCAGCGGAAAGCCCTCGGGATTTCGCGAGAGATTTGCGGAGACCGAGCCGGGCGCCGAGCTCGGCAAGGACGATGCGCGCAGCATCGCGGAGGCGGGGGCGCGCGCCTGGGGCGTCGATCTCTCGCGCTACGAGTTAGTCGAGCACGAGGTGGACGACAACCCGCCGCAGCGCACCGACCACGCGCTCGAGTACCAGCTGAGGGGCGTGCGCTTGGGGGATGAGGGCGAGCACCGCCTGCGGCTGCGGGTCGCGGGAGACCGCTTCGCGGGCCTCGAGCCCTACGTGAAGATCCCCGAGTCCTTCCAGCGGCGCTACGAGAAGATGCGTTCGGCCAACAACGCCATCGCCTCCATCGCGAGCATCGGTGCGTTCGGGCTCTACTTGGTCGTGGGTGGCCTCGTGGGCCTTTTCGTGCTGCTGCGGGCGCGGGCCCTGCTCTGGCGGGCGGCGTTCGCGTGGGGCTTCTTCATCGCGTTCCTCCAGGTTCTCGCCAGCCTCAACGCCTGGCCACTCCTGTGGATGGACTACGACACGGCGCTGTCGTCGCGCACCTTCTTGCTCCAGCAGGTAGCTCAGCTCGCGGGCGTGTTCATCGGGTTCGGCCTGCTGCTCGGCGCGAGCTTCATGCTCGCGGAGAGCCTGACGCGCCGCGCGTTCGCGCACCACCCGCAGCTCTGGCGACTGTGGTCTCGCGAGGTCGCCCCAACACCAGGCGTCCTCGGTCGCACGCTGGGCGGCTACCTGCTCGTGCCGCTCGCGCTCGCCTACGTCCTGGCGTTCTACTTCCTCGCGCATCGCGGCCTCGGATGGTGGAGCCCCTCCGAAGCGCTGACCGACCCGGACGTCCTGGCCACGAGGTTTCCCTGGCTCGGGCCCATCGCGATCTCCGCGCAAGCCGGCTTCTGGGAGGAGTGCCTCTTCCGCGCCGTGCCGATTGCCGGAGCGGCGTTGATCGGGCAACGGCTGGGCCGGCGGCGGCTGTTCATCGGCCTGGCCGTGGGCCTCCAGGCCGTCGTCTTCGCCGCAGCTCACGCGAACTACCCGAACCAGCCCTCCTACGCCCGCGTGGTCGAGCTCATCGTCCCCGCCGTGGTGTTCGCGTTGATCTACCTCGGGTTCGGCTTGTTGACGGCGGTCGTGCTCCACTACGCCTACGACGCCGTCCTTTTCGCCCTGCCGCTGTTCACGTCGTCGGCCGAGGGCGCCTGGGTCCACCAGGTCCTCGCCGTACTGTTCATCCTCGTCCCGCTCGGCGTCGTGGTGACCCAGCGCGCGCGTGCAGGCCGGTGGGCCGAGCTGCCAGAAGGCGCGCTCAACGCGGCGTGGACACCGGCGGTGCGGCGGGCGCCGCCCGCCGAGGCGGAGCCACCATCCGTGCGGCCCCCGTTGTCCGCGCGGACGGCGGGGATCGCCGCCGCGCTCGGCGTCGCTGCCGCCATCGCCTGGGCGATGCTCGCTCCATGGTCGACCGAATCGCCGACGTTGAAGCTCGGACGTGCCCAGGCTATCGAGCGCGCACGCGCCGAGCTTGCCGAACGCGGCGTCGACACCGATCCGCCGTGGAAGCTGCTCAGCTCCACCGTGAGTGGACTGGACGACGCTCATCGCTTCGCCTGGCGCGAGCTGGGTCGCGATACGTTCCGAGGCCTGCTGGGCCAACATCTGAGCACCCCGCGCTGGGACGTCCGCGTCGCGCGCTTCGTCGGCGACGTGGCCGAGCGCGCCGAGGAATGGCGCGTGCGCGTGGCCGGCGACGGCGGCTCGACGAGTGTCGTTCATCGCCTTCCCGAGGCGCGCGCGGGCGCGTCGCTGTCGGAGGAGCAGGCCCGCGAGATCGCGTACCGGATGGCGCGCGAGCACTACGGTCTCGAGCCCTCGGAGCTGGAGGAGATCGAGATCAGCCCAAGCAAGCGACCCGCGCGCGTGGACTGGACCGTGACCTTCGGCAACCGGAGGGAGCCGCGTCTGGAACAGGGCGATCGACGCCTCTCGGTGCAGATCGCCGGTGACGAGGTGACCGACCTCTACCGCTGGCTTCACGTGCCCGAGCAGTGGGAGCGCGACGAGCGCGAGCGCACCGGCGTGCTGCTGGTGCCCCAGGTCGTCGGCGGACTCGGCGTGGCGCTGCTCGTGATCGCGGGCGCGGTCGCCGGGGTCGTGAGCTGGGCGCGGGGCCGGTTCGCGGTGCGGCCGTTCTTGTTCCTCGCGGGGGCGGTAGCCGTCCTCAACCTGCTCGGGCTGGTGCTGGGCTGGCCGCAGCAGTCGGCGGGGTTCTCTTCGGCACAGGCCTGGACGTTGCAGGCCGGATTGGTGGTGGGCGTCCGCGTCGTGGGTGCGGTGCTTCTCGGCGGGGTGCTGGGGCTCATAGGGGGCCTGGTGCACAGCAGCAGCGTCGCGCACGGCGAGCCCGTCGGTGTGGTGTCGTGGCTGCGCGTGGCCGCGGGCCTCGGCTTGGGCGTCGTGGCCGCGGCGCTGGCCGTCGCGGCGGACGGCGTGCTGCCCTCCTTGCAGCCCACGTGGGGATCGACGCAGGCAGCGGGGCATGCGATTCCGTTGCTTTCCGAGCTGACCGCGCCTCTGATCGGCCTGATCGCGCTAACGCTGTTCTTGCTGGCATTCATGGATGGGGTGGACCGCATGACGACCGGCTGGACGAGGCGTCGCGTCGTCGTGGGGGTGGTGTTCGCGGCCTCCGGTCTCGTGGCCTCCGGCGCGACCGGTCCGGACTCGCTGCTGGGCTGGGCGGTCGGCGGCGTGGTCGCCGGCGCGCTTGGCTTCTTGGCGTACGCCGTCGTGTTCCGCTTCGACCTGTCGCTCGTTCCGCTCACCGTGGCCGGCATGGTCGGGCTGGGACGGATCGTCGACGCGGTCCAAGCAGCACACCCCGCCGCGCGCCCCGGCGCACTCATCTCCGTCGCGCTGCTGCTCGGTGCTGCGCTGCTCTGGCATCGCGCGCTGTCGCGGCGAGGCGCCGCGACCCCGCTCGAGCCGCGATTGGCGAGCTTCTCGATCAGCTCGCGAGAGGCTCGTTGACCGAGACGTCACGAGACGCCGCGCCGTGGGGCAGCGCTATCGTGATCGCCTGAATGTGCTCGAGTCGCGACACCGAGAAGAGGGTGGGTCAATGGTCGGGACAACATCCCGTCGAAAAATCGGCGCCACGCTGTCGCAGATACGCCGCTCACGGTGCTCCTCCCGCCGGACCATGGATGACACCGCCGGCGCCGACCGTCGCAGATCCGGTCGAGCGATCGGCGGATCGCGATCCGTCTCTCTAGACAACGGGCCATCGTGACGGCGGCATTGGCGGAGGTCGTCGTGTCGCTGCCTGTGACGCTTCCCGTCCCGTGAATCCGCCTCCGGGCACATCTTTCTCCGTGTCAAGCGACCCATCCCCAGACCGTAGCCCGATTCTCCCGGCGGACCACTCGAGTCAGCCCTCGGCGTTGCCGTCCGGTCCCGTGGCGGCTCCGAAGCCACGGTTACTCGACCAGGTGCGCGCGGCCATCCGAGTGCGGCACCTGGCGCTTCGCACCGAGAAGGTCTACGTCGCCTGGATCCGCCAGTTCATCCGCTTCCACGGTCTGCGACACCCGGCCGAGCTCGGAGCCGCGGAGGTCGAGAGCTTCCTGTCGCATCTTGCGGTCGAGCGCACAGTCAGCCCGTCAACGCAGAACCAGGCGTTCGCCGCCCTCCTCTTTCTCTACCGCAACGTCCTCCTGCAAGACCTGGGCAACATCGACGCCCGGCGAGCGCGCCGCAAGCTGACCCTGCCAACGGTGATGAGCGAAGCCGAAGTCCATCGATTGCTCGATCGCCTCGACGGCACTCCGCGTCTGGTCGCCTCGCTGCTCTACGGCACCGGCCTGCGGCTCATCGAAGCGCTGCGGCTCCGCCGTCAGGACCTCGACTTCGAGCGCAAGCTGCTCTACGTTCGCGAGCCCAAGGGCCAGCGCTGGCGGGTGACCATGCTTCCAGAGAGCCTGATCGAGTCGCTCAACCGCCACCTCCGCCATCGGTACAACGCGTTCCGCGCCGACTCGACCGTCGTCCATGTTCCGAACGCCCTAGCGCGCAAGTACCCATCGGCACCAACGAGCTGGCAGTGGCAGTGGGTGTTTCCAGCATCCAAGGACTCGGTCGATCCTCGGTCAGGAATCATCGCGCGCTTCCACCTCCATCCAACGGCGATTCAGCGACCGGTACGCGAAGCGGCTCGACTGCTGGGCTTCCCGAAAAAGGCGACCTGTCACACCCTCCGGCACTCCTTCGCCACCCACCTCCTCCAGCACGGCCACGACATTCGCACCGTGCAGGAGCTCCTCGGCCACCGAAGCGTCAAGACCACCATGATCTACACCCACGTCCTCGACCTTGGCGCCCGCGGTGTGCGCAGCCCTCTCGACTGGGGGAAGCCGAGGCCGCCACCGGAAGGTGTACCATAGGAGCGAACAGTCCCAGCTTCATACCAGCGCAGACAACCAATCCGAGCCGCTACCCGCCGATGCCACAGAGTTCGCGAGTTCAAGGGCTCTGGCTGAAGGTCGGCTCTCGGCCTTGGCGAGCAAGCGAGCGGACCGCGCTCGTAATCGCGCCGACTAACCGGGACACATCGCACGCGTCAAACAATGGTTGAACGAAGCCGCTGCGCGGCGGTCTTCTGTCAGATCACTTTTTTGCTGTAGTGATCGTTCTGCGGTAGCGAGCCGTAGCGACCGATTCTCGTACCGTGGTGTTGCGTCGGGGTAATCCCGGCGCCAAGACAACCACGGAAGGAGAAGGGTCATGGGCGAGCAACGTCGTCGGATGGAAGAGGAGCTTCGGCTGCGGGGCTTCAACGAGCGGACACAGGTTGCTTACGTGCAGCAGATGGTGCGCCTGGTGCGACAC
>JAQBHE010000377.1:0-3971 GCA_032128015.1 Holophagae bacterium | reverse complement strand
CGTCCCTAGGATACCGCATCGTTTGTTCGCCAGGCGGGGAGGTTGGGTTGACCCAGCCTGTCGCTTCGAAACACGCCGTTTCTCTCGTAGAGCTGGCGTTGTCTCTTCGCGGTCCGCGGCGTGACGATCTTTCGTGTCCGCTCGATCGTCGGCGGCCCAAGCTCGGCCGCTACGTTCGGAGGGGAGCGTCGGCCGTTGTCGTCATACACGATCGTTCGTGTCCGCTCGATCGTCGGCCGTTCGGTCATACCGGTTCGCTGAGCAGGCGCTCGAGCGCGCGCAAGGGCACGCTGGGAGGAACCAGCCGAATCGCCAAGTCGCGCAGCGCCCGCGCCGCCCGGTTCTCCCACTGCGCGACGCGGCCGAACCGCCACGACTGGGTCTGGATGCTGCCGACCCGCTGCCGACGCCTCGCCTCGAACCGCAGCCACGCGTCCACCACCGGCATCCCGCTGCCGATCAGCTCGGCCAGCACCGCGGCGTCCTCGAGCGCCATCGCCGCTCCTTGGCCCATGTTGGGAGTGCTGGCGTGGGCCGCGTCGCCGACCAGACCGATCCGGCCCCGGCTCCAGGCATCGAGCCGGAGGTCATCGAGGTCGTTGTGGATCAGGCGGACCTCGCCAGCACCGTCCATCGCCTCCAGGATCCGCGGCACTTCGCCCGCGAAGCCGGCGAACAGGTCGCGGAAACCGGCGACGTCGAGACCTGCCAGGACGGGGTCGCCGGGCGGCGCGTTGCAGGTCGCGAAGACGTAGATCCGATTCGCGCCGATTGGCACGATGCCGAAACGGCGACCCCTCCCCCACATCTCGGTGGTGAGCTCGACTCCCGGAAAGTCGTCGAGCACGAAACGCCAGCAGGTGTAGCCGGAGTACCGGCGCGGCACGTCGCCGAACAGCAAGTCGCGCACCCGCGAGGCGACGCCGTCGGCCCCGATCACCGCGGCGAAACGCTCTCGAGCGCCGCCGGTGAGCACCGCCCCGACACCCATAGCGTCTTGGGTGAAGGCCTCCAAAGTCGACCCGAGTCGGATCTCGGCGCCGCTGGCCGCTTGGAGCAGGATCTCGTGGAGCACCGACCGGTGGACCGCCACCGTCGGTCCGTGACGCTGGGTCGGTCCGGCGAGATCGGTGGCGGTGAGCACGCGTGCCTGGTCATCGGTGACCTGGGCTCGCATCACCGACTGACCGCGGCGCAACAACTCCTGCTCGCATTCGCCCCCGAGCCGGCGAAGGATGCCCATGCCGTTGATCGAGAGCACAATTCCGGCGCCCACCGGCGCCCAGCACTCGGCACGCTCGACAACGAGGCAGCGGCAGCCCGCGCGCTCGAGGAACGCCGCGGTCGCAAGACCCGCGATGCCACCGCCAACGATCAGGAATCGTGAGTTTGCGGCGCTCATGGGCTCCTGGCAGGTTTCTCGAACATCACCGCCTCTCGCTACACTCCGTAACACATCAGTGACACTCAGCACGGATTCCCGACGTCTCACAACCCCGAGGCAACTCCAGGCCATGAAGACTACCCGCCTGCCATCCACTCCACTCTTCCAGGTTTTTCTCGCTGCTTCGGGAACACTCCTCGGGGCATCGACGCTGGCCGCCCAGGTCGATCTCTCCGAGGTCCAGATCCCCCACCACAAGGTGGTGCTCGAAAACGGCCTGACCCTGATCATCCACGAAGATCACAGCGTCCCGATCGTCGCGGTCAACCTCTGGTACCACGTCGGCTCGCGCAACGAGGTCCGCGGTCGCACCGGATTCGCCCACCTGTTCGAGCACTTCTTCTTCAACGGCAGCGAGAACTATCCCCACGGTTTCCGCGAGGCGATGGACGACCTCGGGGTCAACAACCGCAACGGCACCACCAACCCCGACCGCACGAACTTCTTCGAAGACGTGCCGGTGTCGGGCCTCGAGCGGACGCTCTACCTAGAGGCCGACCGCATGGGCTTCCTCGCGGGCCGGATCACCGAGGAGGCTCTGACCCGCGAGCGCGGCGTGGTCCAGAACGAGAAACGCCAAGGCGAGAACCAGCCCTACGGCCAGTCCTTCACCCGCATCGTCGAGGCGATCTATCCCTACTCTCACCCGTACAGCTGGTCGACGATCGGCAAGATGGAAGACCTCGACGCGGCGCGGCTCGAGGACGTCATCGCCTGGTACAGGACCTTCTACGGCCCCAACAACTGCGTGCTGTCGCTGGCCGGCGACATCACCCTCGAGCGCGCGCGTTCGCTGGTCGAGAAGTACTTCGGCTCGATTGAGCCCGGACCACCGCTGCCTCGCTACGAGACCTGGGTGCCTCGTCTCGAGCGCGACATCCGCGAGGTGATCGAAGACCGCGTCCCGCAGGCCCGGATCTACCGCGTCTGGCACGCGCCACCGTGGGGTGACCCCGACCTCGCCCGACTCGCACTCGCGGCCGGCGTGCTCAGCGGCAGCAAGAGTTCGCCTCTCGACCGCCGCCTGGTCTACGAGCTCGAGCTCGCGACCCAGGTCAGCGCCTTCGTCAACGATGGCGAGCTCGCCAGCAGCCTGATCCTGATCGTCCAGGTGAAGCCCGGCGTCGACCCCGCCGACGCTGAGCGCGAGCTCGATCGCGTGGTCGGCGAGTTGATCGCGAATGGACCATCAACGGCGGAGCTCGGCCGTGCGAAGAGCCGCGAGCTCGCGGGCTTCGTCCGCGGCATGGAGCGCCTCGGCGGCTTCGGCGGCCGCTCCGACATCCTCGCCGAGAGCATGACCTACGGCGGCGCGCCCGACGCCTATCTCGACCGGCTCCGGATCATCCAAGACGCCACTCCGCAAGCGGTGCACACGGCGGTCCCCTCGTGGCTCGACGCCAACCACTACACCCTGACCGTCGTGCCCTTCCCGAAGCTTGCCGCGACCAACCCGCCCGCCGATCTCGATCGCTCGGCGCTGCCAGCGCTCGGCGAGGCCCCCGATGTCGCGTTTCCGCAGATCCAGCGCGCGCGCCTCGGTAACGGCCTCCAGGTGATGCTCATGGAGCGACGCGGCGCGCCGCTGGTGAACCTCACCCTCGCGGTCGACGCCGGCTACGCCTCCGACGCCGGCGGTCTCGCCGGCACCGCCTCGCTCGCCCTCGAGCTGATGGAGGAAGGCACGACGTCGCGCGATGGATTCGCGCTCGCCGACGCCTTGGACGGCCTGGGTGCTTCGGTGTCCACCGGCTCGTCGCTCGACCTGTCGTTCGTCCGCCTGCGGGCCCTGGCCGCGAGCTTCGACCCGGCGCTCGAGATCTTCGCCGACGTGGTCCAGAACCCGGCGTTCGAGCCCCGGATGTTCGAGCTCGCTCGCCGGCGTCGGCTCGCCGCAATCGGCCAGGAGAAAGCCCAGCCGGTGGCCACCGCGTTGCGGTTGATGCCGCCGTTGCTGTACGGAACGGATCACCCTTACGCCAACCCACTGACCGGCTCGGGAGACGAGAACAGCGTCGCCGCGCTCGACCGAGAGGCACTGAGCGCCTGGCACCAGCGCTGGATCCGCCCCGAGCGCTCCACGATCATCGCCGCCGGCGCGATCTCGCTCCCCGACCTGGTGGCGGCACTCGAGCGCCGCTTCGGCGGCTGGGTCCCGGGCGCTGGTGCGAAGAAGGAAATGGCGGCGGTCTCGAGCAGCCACGCCGGCAAGATCTACCTGATCGACAAGCCCGGAGCGCCCCAGTCGGTGATCGTGGCCGGGCACATTTCCGAGCCCGGCGGACGGCCGCAGGACCTTCCGATGGAAACTGTGATGCGCCTGTTCGGTGGCATGTCGACATCGCGCCTCAACCGCAACCTCCGGCTGGACAAGCACTGGAGTTACGGAGTCTCGGGAATCCTGATGGACGCCCGCGGCCAGCGACCGTTCCTGGTCATCGCCCCGGTGCAGACCGACAAGACGAAAGAGTCGATGGTCGAAGTGGCAAAGGAGATCCGCGGGATCGCCTCGGAGAATCCGATCAAG
>JAQBHE010000376.1:0-3880 GCA_032128015.1 Holophagae bacterium | reverse complement strand
CGCAGAAGGGGACCCCATGCCCGGCGCTTCCCGAAGCGGCCGAGCCGGCCGGCCGCTCCGTTCGGAAGGGGATCGGCAGGTCTCACGCGCAACGGGCACGCGCCGGCGATCATCCTCGATGTCCGCGGCCGACCGATCGTGCTCGCCGCGGAGACCGACCCCAACAAGCTCCACGACCTCGAGGGCGCGCTCACCGCCCATCAGGTCTACGCGCCGGAGCAGATCGATCCGCTGGTCGAGCTGTTCCTCGGCAAGGCCGAGCGCGACCGCCTCGACCCGATCCTCGACGTCTGCGTCGCCCGCTACCTCGAAGAGCTCGACGAGGACCGGCAGGTCGACTTCAAGGGCAAGGCCAAGGCGTTCCTACGTGCCTATGGGTTCCTGTCCCAGGTGCTTCCGTACAGCCGCGTCGAGTGGGAGAAGCTATCGATCTTCCTCACCTTCCTGGTGCCCCGGCTACCGGCGCCGGTGGAGGAAGACCTGTCACGGGGAGTTCTCGAGGCGATCGACATGGACAGCTATCGGGTGGAGAAGCAGGCGGCGATGGCAATCGAGCTCGCGGATGCCGACGCCGAGATCGAGCCGGTGCCGACCACCGGCGGCGGTCGCCTGCCGGAGCCGGAGCTCGATCGGCTCACCAACATCATCAAGAGTTTCAACGACCAGTTCGGTCACGTCCAGTGGCACGACGAAGACCGCGTCCTCAAGCTGCTGACGGAAGACATCCCGCGACGGGTGGAGGCCGATACGGCGTACCAGAACGCGAGGAAGAACTCCGATAAGCAGAACGCCCGTGTGGAGCACGACAAGGCGCTCGGTCGGGCGATGAACGCGGTGCTCAGCGATGACACCCAGCTCTACCGGCAGTTCGCGGACAACGATTCGTTCCGCCGTTGGATGACCGACATGGTGTTCGCGATGACCTACCAGCCCGGCGCGTCGGCGCCTGGTTGAGGGGGTCGCGTCGCGCGATGTCACCGTCGCTGTAGAGCCACCGTCCCCGCTGTCGGCCGCCCAAGCTCGGCCGCTACCCCCAGAAGGGATCATCTGCACCCGGGCGTAGCGACCGCGCACCGCCACCGCCCGGCCGAGACCCAAACCCGGCGCTTCCCGAAGCGGCCGAGCCAGCCGGCCGGCACGCTAAGAAGGGCATCGGCCGACACCCGCCCACTACTTCCAGGTCACTTCCATCGCGAAGAAGTGGTCGAACACCTTGCGCGTCGGGTTGTTGCGATCGTCGGATTCCGGGCTGCGGATGTAGAAGTCGAGCTGTTGCGCCGCCGGGTTCACTTCACCGGCCGCCGATTTCTTGTCGAGCAGCGGGTAGCGCACCTCGAGGGTCTTGCGGTCGCGGATCCCCTGAGTGACCATGAAGTGCATCTGGTAGTCCTCGTACAGCGGCTTGCCGTCGAGCCGCGCGTGGCCGAAACCCCAGCCGGCGATGTAGATGAAGGTCTTGGGCCAGTTGGCGTCGCCGCAGCCGGAGTCGCCGTGCTCGTACAAGTAGGCGGCGACACCGCCGTTCTGGCAAGGGCTGAACTCGTGGAAACGGTCGATCTCAATCTCGAACAGGCCTTCGGGCAGCTCGAGTCGAGCGACGAAGCTGCCGGTGTTGCGGATCTCGTCGACATCGATCTCGACCGTGCCCGCGACCGGGCGCAAGCTCTTGGCATGGTTGCCCATGTGATCCCAACCGGCTTCTTCACCGAGGGTTCCCGCTTGGTAGATGCGGGCCCCTCCGAGCACGAAACGACCGTCGTAGAGATCGTGCTGCTCCGGCGCGTAGAGCGTGATCTCGGCTCCCGGCTGGCGGCGCGGAGTCGCCTCCTGTGCCGTTGCCGCGGCGCCGAGAACGCAAGCGGCGATGCTTCCAAGCTGGAGGGTTCGGGCAAGCGCGTTGGCGTTTGGGTGTCTTCGTCCCATGGTCATGGCTCCTGGTCGTTGGTTGCAGCGTAGCGGAGATCGACCCGATTATCCGAGCCCGCCGCCACCTCGACGAGACGTCGCCGGGCGCCGAGCCGTTCGTGCCAGGCGACCAGCGTGTAGCGACCCGGAGGCACACCCTCGATGCGATAACCGCCCGCGGCATTGGTGACCGCGTGGTAAGGATGAGGGTCCACCCGCACGTAGGCGCGCATCCAGCCGTGGATGTCGCAGCGCAGTTGGTACATCCCCGAGTCTCGGAGCTCGATGGTGGGGCGACGCGCCGTTCCACCCACTTTCGGCAACGCCAAGTTGCCGCTGGTCGGGCCGTACCAATGCACGGTGTGCAGCGTCGGATCGCTGTTCGCGACCTCGAGCGTGCTACCGCTCGTCAGGACCAGGGCATGCGGCTCGAACCGACAGTCTCGGTTGTCGAGCCGCGCGCGCTGGGGCGCCGGGGCCGCGCCTCCCTGAACGACAGCAACACCGGCGCCTTCGAGGCTGAGGATGACATTGGCGACGCCGCCCTTCGCGTCGAGGACCAGATCCTCCAGGCTATGGCGGGCACCGCAAACTTCCGGGTCGGTGGTGTTGGCGACGATCACCGGCTCCAGACCAGCGCCGGGATCCAAGTGCACGTTACCGGCGATGGCTCCGGCCGCCTGAGTGGGCTCGGCGGAAGGCGCAGCCAGGCCGACCGCTGCGAGCACCATCACAAGCACCCGTGCCGCGACGCAGACTGCAGCAGGAACCATGTCGACCACGCACGGCAGGATACGACAGGACGAACTGAGCCACCGGGATCAGGGCTGCTAGGCTGCGTCCAACCTCGAATCCGAACCGGCGCTACGCCTGCGACCGGTCCCCCCAAAGCCCAGGAAGCCCGAGCAGGAAAGAAGGCAAGGGATGCGATCACTCGCCACGACCGCGATCGTCATTCTGTGCGTGGGCTCGCTGTCTATCGGTCCTCGGTCGGCCGGCGCCCAGGCAGCGCCTGCCAAGGGGGCCAAGGACGCGGCGACTCCGACGCCGACGCCGAAGATCGACAAGAAGCTCGAACGCCGGCTTGAGGCGTTGTACTCACTCGCCACCGAGGACGTCGACACCCGCAAGAAGATGATCCAGGTGATGGTCGACTCGATCTTCAGCTTCTCCGAGCTCGGGTTCCAGGAGGTCGAGACCTCGCGCTACTTGTCTGGGATCCTCGAGCAACACGGCTTTGCCATCGAGCGCGGGATCTCCGGGATCCCGACCGCATGGATGGCGCGGTGGGGCGAAGGCAAGCCGGTGATCGCTCTCGGCTCGGACATCGACTGCATCCCCAAGGCGAGCCAGAAGCCCGGGGTCGCATACCACGACCCGATCGTCGACGGCGCGCCTGGACACGGCGAGGGCCACAATTCGGGTCAAGCGGTGAACATCGCGGCGGCCCTGGCGATCCAAGAGATCATGAAACGCGACCACATCCCGGGCACGCTGGTGCTGTGGCCGGGGGTGGCCGAGGAGCTGGTCGCGAGCAAGGCGTGGTTCGTGCGCGACGGCTACTTCGACGACATCGACCTCACGATCTTCACCCACGTCGGCGACCGTCTCGCAGTGTCGTGGGGCAATCCCCGGGGAACCGGCCTGGTGTCGGTCGAATACACCTTCATCGGCGAAGCCGCGCACGCGGCCGGCGGTCCGTGGCGCGGCAAGAGCGCGTTGGACGCGGTCGAGCTGATGAACATCGGCTGGAACGTGCGTCGCGAGCACCTGCGACCGGCCCAGCGCTCGCACTACGTGATCACCGACGGCGGCGACCAGCCCAACGTCGTGCCGTCGCGGGCCTCGGTCTGGTACTACTTTCGCGAGCTCACCTATCCCCAGATTCGCAAGATGTGGGAGACCGGCAACAAGATCGCCGACGGCGCCGCGATGATGATGACCGACACCGAGGTCTCGAGCCGGATACTCGGCG